>CAIKJM010000366.1 GCA_903827735.1 uncultured Rhodanobacter sp.
AGGCCAGGATCGTCGCACATCACCTTGTCCAGGGCCGACGGTTTATCGCACGAAAAACTCGGATGCGGAGAAACAGCTGCGGGTGGCTGCGCTGCTTGGATGTTACCGGCGCCCGCACAGAGTAGGCAAAGCGCGAATAAAGTGCCTAGTATCTCGTTGATGCGGCCCGAGCGAACGCGCAAGAAAGTCATTTTCAGGATCCTTCCCCTTTTGTCTATTCCATAAGCAGAACGATAGCATCAACCTCGCATCCTGCGCGCTGATTCAATTGTGGTTCGAACGGACGGCCAAACACTACGAAAGTCAGAGCCAGATAGGGGAATGATTGCTAGCGAACCAGCATGCGTGCCGTTCGAACTTCGGCCCCAAGTAGGTCGCCTTGAGCGATGCGTGATGAAACAGGCTCACTTGCCCACTAACCCCCGCGCCAACCCCCGCAAATGCGCATCCGTCGTCCCCCCACGCAACTCAAACGCAGTCAGCCTCTTGAAGTAATGACTGACATCAAGCTCGTCCGTCATGCCCATGCCACCGTGAATCTGCACGGCCTGCTGCCCGACGAAGCGGGCGGCCTGGCCGATGGAAACCTTGGCGGCCGATAGCGCGGCACGTCGCACGTTGGCGTCGGCGTCGGTGCAGCGCGAGGTGGCGAGGTAGGACATCGAGCGCGCCTGTTCGGTGTACATCAGCATGTCGGCCATGCGGTGCTGCAGCGCCTGGAAGCTGCCGATGGGTACGCCGAACTGGTTGCGCGAGCGGCTGTAGTCGATGGTGGCGGCGAGGATGCGGTCGAGTGCGCCGACGGCTTCAGCGCAGAGCGCGGCGAGGCCAAAATCGATGACGAGCTGCAGGCCGGTCGTGGCATCGCCGCCGAGTCGCGTGTCAGCACCGGCAGAAACATTCTTGAGTTCGAGATGGGCTGCCCGCTGATCGTCGACCGTGCGGTAGCCGTGGCGCGTGATGCCCTGCGTGTCGGCAGGCAGCGCAAATAGCGCAACTTCGTCGCTGCCCTTGATGCGTGCGGAGACCAGCAGCAGGTCGGCGATATCGGCGTGGTACACGGCCGGCTTGTGTCCGCTCAGCGTCCAGCCGTCACCGTCCGGCGTGGCTTCGACGCCGAGGCCTTTGCCCGCGTCGTCATGCGCGAGCACGGCGATGGTTTCGCCGCCGGCGAGCGCGGGTAGCCAGCGCTCGCGCTGCTGCGCACTGGCGAGCTGCACGATGGCCTGGGTGGCGACGATGGCGCTGGCGTGAAACGGTTCGAGCAGCAGGCCTTCGCCGACCACGTTGGAGACCAGCATGGCGCCGATCGCGCCGGCACCGATGCCGCCGTCGTCCTCGGGAATGGTCAGCGCCAGCAGGCCCAGATCGGCCAGCTGCGACCAGGTATCGCGCGACCAGCCGCCGGCGCCCTCGCGAATCTTCATGCGGTGCGCGAAGGTGTAGTCCTTGGCGATCAGGCGGCGGGTGGTTTCCAGCAGCATCTGCTGCTCGTCGTTGAATGAAAAATCCATGCTGGTTATCCCCGTAGCCTGAGAATCATCTGGGCGATGATGTTGCGCTGGATCTCGTTGGATCCGCCGTAGATCGAGAGCTTGCGCAGGTTGAGGTAGTCGGCCATCGCGCGCGGCACGTCGTCGCTGTCGCCGTGACCGTCGAAGGCCAGCGCGTCGGCGCCGAGCACGTCGACCTGCAGCTCGGCGATGCGCTGGCGAATTTCGGTGCCGCGGATCTTCAGCATCGAGGCCTGCGGGCCGGGCGCCTTTTTCTGCTCGGCGTCGAAGATCACGCGCAGATTGGTGATTTCCAGCGCGGTGAGATCGATCTCCACCTGGGCGATGCGCGCGGCGATCATCGTATCCTCGAGCAGCGGTTTGCCGTCGAGCTGGCGCGCGGCGGCCATCTCCTTGAGGCGCTTCAGCTCGCGCTTGGAGCCGCCGATGCCGGCAATATTGGTTCGCTCGTGGCCGAGCAGAAACTTGGCGTAGGTCCAGCCGTCGTTCTCTTCGCCGATGCGGTTGGCGACGGGCACGCGCACGTTGTCGAACCAGATCTCGTTGACCTCGTGCGTGCCGTCGAGCAGCCGCGTCGGCTGCACTTTCACGCCGGGCGATTTCATGTCGATCAGCAGAAACGAAATGCCCTGCTGCGCCTTGGCGCCGGCATCGGTGCGCACCAGGCAGAAGATCCAGTCGGCGTACTGGCCCAGCGTGTTCCACACTTTCTGGCCGTTGACGACGTACTCCTCGCCGTCGCGCACGGCGCGGGTCTTCAGCGACGCCAGGTCGGAGCCGGAGCCGGGCTCGGAATAGCCCTGGCACCACCAGTCTTCGCCGGACAGAATGCGCGGCAGAAAGCGCGCCTGCTGCTCGGCGTTGCCGTAGCGCATCATCACCGGCGCGACCATCTTCAGCCCGAACGGCAGCTGGATCGGCGCATCGGCCAGCGCGCACTCGGTCTCGAAAATGTATTGCTGGGTGGTGCTCCAGCCGGTGCCGCCGAAGGCCTTCGGCCACGCCGGCGCGCCCCAGCCGTGCTGGTGCAGAATCGACTGCCAGCGCGGAATGTCTTGCGCAATCTGGCTGTCGTCGCCGCGGCCGATGCGCGTGCTGATCTCGCTTGGCAGATGCGCTTTCAGAAACGCGCGCACCTCGTCGCGAAAGGCGTTTTCTTCAGCGTTGAAATCGAGGTCCATGAAGGCTCCGTGGAAACGGTGTTGGATCGTGTTGAAAAAAGGCGCGTCAGAACCAGCTGTCGCGCATGTCCAGCGTGCTGCGATCGAGGGAGGCAAGCAGGTCGAATTGCGCGCTGACCTTGGGCAGCTCCCACGCGAAAAAATACTGCGCGGCCTGGCGCTTGCCGTGATGGAAATCGCTGTCCTTGCCGTGCGCGGCCGCGGCCTGCTGCAGCCAGATCCAGGCGATCACGATATGGCCGAAGGCTTCCAGATACACGCTGGCGTTGGCCAGCGTCAGCAGCGGATCGCCGGCGCACCACAGCGTGCGCGTGACCTGCTGCAGCCGCTGCAGCTGGGCGTGCAGGGCTTCGGCATGCGGCGCCAGCCTGGCGAGCGTTCGCGCTTCGTCGATCGTGGTGGCGACACGGGCGCTGAATTGCGCCAGCGCGGCGCCGTCGTTCATCGTGACCTTGCGCCCGAGCAGGTCCAGCGCCTGGATGCCGTGGGTGCCTTCGTGGATCGGGTTGAGCCGGTTGTCGCGGTAGAACTGCTCGACCTTGTACTCGCGCGTGTAGCCGTAGCCGCCGTGGATCTGGATGGCCAGATCGTTGCCCGCGAGGCACCACTGCGACGGCCAGCTCTTGGCGATCGGCGTGAGCAGTTCAAGCAGCTGCTCCAGCGCGGCGCGTTCGCTTTGGTCGGCGGTGACGTGCGCCTGATCGACCAGCAGCGCGCAATACAGGTTCAGGCCGAGCGCGCCTTCGGCATACGATTTCTGCGCCAGCAGCATGCGGCGCACGTCGGCGTGTTCGATGATCGGCTGCTGCTTGCTGCTGCGTGAGCCGAGCGTGCGGCCCTGCGGGCGGTTGCGCGCGTAGTCGAGCGAATGCAGATACGCGGTGTAGCCCAGCGCGGTGGCGCCCAGGCCGATGCCGATGCGCGCCTCGTTCATCATGTGGAACATGCAGGCCAGGCCGCCGTGCAGCGGGCCCACCAGATAACCGACCGCGCCGGCCTTGCCGCCGGGTTTATACGTGGTGCCTTCGCCGAAATTCAGTAGCGTGTTGACGATGCCGCGATAGCCCATCTTGTGGTTGATGCCGGCCAGGCGCACGTCGTTGCGCTCGCCGAGCGAACCGTCTTCGTTGACCAGATATTTGGGCACCAGCAACAGCGAAAGTCCTTTGACGCCGGCAATGCTCTGGCCGTTCGCATCGACCGCACGCGCCAGCACCAGATGCACGATATTGCCGCCGAGCTCGTGATCGCCGCCGGAGATCCACATCTTGTTGCCGCTGACGCGATACTGCGGGCCGAACGGCGATTCGCCTTCGTACTCGGCGCGCGTGGAGACGTCGGCCAGCGACGAGCCGGCCTGCGGCTCGGACAGGCACATGGTGCCGAACCATTCGCCGCGCAGCTGCGGCTCGGCGAACGCGGCGATCTGCGCCGCGTTGCCGTGATGCAGCAGCAGGCGGGCGTTGGCCAGCGAGAGCAGCGGATACGCGGTGGTCGAGATATTGGCCGCGCACAGATACGACCAGGCGGCTTTCTCGATCACGGTGGGCAGCTGCATGCCGCCGCGCTCGTAGTCCTGCGTGGCCGCAGGCAAACCCGCTTCGGCAAACGCCTGCAGCGCCGGGCCGATCTCGTCGATCACGGTGACGCGCTCGCCGTCGAACTGCGGCTCGATGCGGTCGGCCTTCTGGTAGTGCGGCGCAAACTTTTCATTGGCCAGCCGCTCGCAGGCGTCGAGCACGGCGTCGTAGGTTTCGCGGCCGTGATCGGCGTAGCGGCTGGCCTTTGTCAGCGTGCCGACGTCGAGCCATTCGTACAGCTGGAACTCCAGATCGCGCCGCGACATCAGCAGCTCGTTGCTCACGCCGGCAGCACCTCGAACAGGCCGGCCGCACCCTGGCCGCCGCCGATGCACATGGTGGCGACCACGTATTTCGCGCCGCGCCGGCGGCCTTCGATCAGCGCGTGGCCGACGAGTCGCGCGCCGCTGACGCCGTACGGATGGCCGACCGCGATGGCGCCGCCGTTGACGTTGAGCTTTTCCGGATCGATGCCGAGCTTGTCCATGCAGTACAGCACCTGCACGGCGAAGGCTTCGTTGAGCTCCCACAGATCGATGTCGTCGACGGTGAGGCCGGCGCGCTTGAGCAGCTTGGGTACGGCGAACACCGGGCCGATGCCCATTTCATCGGGCTCGCAGCCGGCAACCGCGAAGCCGCGGAAAATGCCCAGCGGCTTCATCCCGTGCTTGGCCGCGTAATCCGAGTCGGCAATCACCGCGGCCGATGCGCCATCGGAGAACTGGCTGGCGTTGCCGGCGGAAATCACGCCGCCGGGACTGGCCGGTCGAATCGTCGATACGCCTTCATACGTGGTGTCTGGACGAATGCCTTCGTCGGCGAGCAGGGTGACCTCGCGCGTGAATAGCCGGCCGGTGGCCTTGTCGGCCACGCCGGCCAATACGGTGATCGGCACGATCTCTTCGTTGAAGCGTCCGGCGGCCTGCGAGGCTACGGCGCGCTGCTGGCTCTGCGCGCCGTAGCGATCCTGGCGTTCGCGCGAGATGTCGTAGCGCTTGGCTACGGTCTCCGCGGTGCGCAGCATCGGCCAGTAGATTTCCGGCTTGTTTTCGCGCAGCCAGCCTTCGGTAAACATGTGCGTGTTGGCGACGTTCTGCACGCAGGAAATGCTTTCCACACCGCCGGCCACAAACACGTCGCCTTCGCCGGCCATAACGCGCTGCGCGGCCATTGCGATGGACTGCAGGCCGGACGAGCAGAATCGGTTGATGGTGGCGCCAGGCACGCTCACCGGCAGGCCGGCACGCAGCGCGATCTGCCGCGCGATATTGCCGCCGTCGGCGCCCTCGGGATAGGCGCAGCCCATCAGCACATCTTCGATGGCGTCCGGCTCCACGTCGGCGCGTTCGACCGCGTGCGCGACCACGTGGCCACCCATGGTCGCACCGTGGGTCATGTTGAGTGCGCCCTTCCAGCTTTTGGCCAGCGCGGTGCGTGCGGTGGAAACGATTAGTGCTTCTTTCATGCGGGCTTCGCCGAAGTGTTGAAGGACTGGCCGGCATCGGCCAGTTGCTGGAGGAGGGGCGCGGGCCTCCACGCGTCGCCCTGATAGCCTTTGGCGTAGCGGTTCATCGCCGCCACGACATTTTTCAGGCCGACCGTATCGGCATAGAACATCGGGCCGCCGCGCCACACCGGAAAGCCGTAGCCGGCCAGGTACACGACGTCGATGTCCGAGGCCTTGGCGGCGATGCCTTCTTCGAGAATGTGCGCGCCCTCGTTGACCAGCGAATAGATCAGCCGCTCGACGATTTCCTTGTCCTCGATCTTGCGCCGCGCGACGCCGATGTCGGCCGAGTGCTTGACAATCAGCGCGTCGACCTCGGCCGACGGATGGGCGGTGCGGTCGCCGGCCTTGTAGTCGTACCAGCCGGCGCCGGTTTTCTGGCCGAAGCGGCCGAGCTCGCACAGCAGGTCGGCGGTTTTCGAATAGGTCATGTCCGGCTTTTCCTGATAGCGCCGCTTGCGGATCGCCCAGCCGATGTCGTTGCCGGCCAGATCGCCCATGCGGAATGGGCCCATCGCGAAACCGATTTTTTCGATCGCCTTGTCGACCTGCTGCGGCGTCGCGCCTTCGTCCAGGAGAAACCCGGCCTGGCGGCTGTACTGCTCGATCATGCGGTTGCCGATAAAGCCGTCGCAGACGCCCGAGACCACGGCGGTCTTTTTGATTTTCTTGGCCAGCGCCATCACCGTGGCCAGCACGTCTTTGGCGGTGTCCTTGCCGCGTACGACCTCGAGCAGCTTCATCACGTTGGCGGGGCTGAAGAAGTGCGTGCCCAGCACGTCCTGCGGCCGTGAGGTGAAGTGGGCGATGCGGTCGACGTCGAGGGTGGAGGTATTGCTGGCGAGAATCGCGCCGGGCTTGGCCACCTTGTCGAGCTGCTCGAACACCGCCTTCTTGGCGTCGTACTCCTCGAACACCGCCTCGATGATCATGTCGGCCTCGCCGAGGTCGGCATACTGCAGCGTCGGCGTCAGCAGGCCCATGCGCTGCTCCACCTGCTCGGCGGTCATACGGCCCTTCTTGGCGCTGTTGTCGTAATTCTTGCGGATGGTGGCCAGACCGCGGTCGAGGAACTCCTGCTTTACCTCAAGGATCGTCACTGGGATGCCGGCGTTGAGGAAATTCATCGCGATGCCGCCGCCCATGGTGCCGGCACCGATGATGCCGACGCGCTTGATCTCGCGCGGCTTCACGTCGCTGCCGACGTCGGCGATCTTGCTGGCGGCGCGCTCGGCGAAAAACGCGTGGCGCAGCGCCTTGGATTCGGTGGTTTCCATCAGCGCCATAAAACCCGCGCGCTCAACCTTCATGCCCTCGTCGAACGGCTTGAGCACCGCCGCCTCGATCGCTTCGAGGCAGCGCAGCGGCGCGGGGTAGGGGCCGGACGCCGCGGCAATGGCGGTGCGCGAGAAGCCGAGGAATCCCTCGGCGTTGGGGTGATCGATTTCCCAGTCGCGCACGTGCGGCAGCGGCTTGCCCGCGGCCACCACTTCGCGCGCCAGCGCGATGGCGGCGTCCTGCGCGTCGCCGTCGGTGATGCGATCGAACAGGCGCGTATCGGCCAGCTTCTTCGCCGGCACCGGCGTACCGGACACGATCATGTTGAGCGCGTTTTCCAGACCCGCCGCCCGCGGCAGGCGCTGCGTGCCGCCCGCGCCCGGCAGCAGGCCAATTTTCACTTCCGGCAGGCCGACCAGCGTATCGGCCGAGGCCACGCGGTAGTTCACGCCCAGCGACAGCTCCAGGCCACCGCCCAGAGCGGTGCCGTTGATCGCGACGATGACCGGCTTGGGGCTGGCCTCGTAGGCGTCGATCACGCTGTGCAGCGACGGCTCCATCATCATCTGCGGCGTGTTGAACTCGCGGATGTCGGCGCCGCCGGAAAAATAGCTGGCGCCGCCGGTGAGGACGATGGCCTTGACCGCCTCATTCTCCAGCGCCGCGTCGAGCGCATCGATCAGGCCGCGGCGAATGGTCAGGCCGAGGCCGTTGACTGGCGGGTTGCTGAAGGTGATGACCGCGACGGAGTCGTGGATCGCTGTGGTGACGGACATACGGGAATTCCTGAGCTGTCGACGGTGGGGTGAAGTCGCCCGCGCGCCGGAAAATGGTCGGCACGCGTGTGGAGTGGCGGCGGGTGCAGAGCCCGGCGAATCGCGATACCGCACTATCTGCGGAACAGTCGCCTTAAGTTCTGCTATATGGAACACAATTTTTGCTATGCGGACCGATGCTATCGGCGCGCGAAAACGAACGCAAGCGCGTCACGGAATCTTAATTTGTCGCGCTGCAGCAGGAATTTCCTTCACTTTCCGAGTCTTGCGCTGGGACGCCGGCGAGGCCTACGCTACGGCTCGCTTCGGCTATTTAAGTTTCATCAGACGAAAGTAAATTTTGCAGTCACTGGTTCCAGCGCGGCATGAAGCGATGGAATCGGGTCCGGCCGGATGGAGCTTTCGTGGAGTTATGGATGGGCAATCCCAAACGTAAAATCGACGCGTTTCGCTCGGTCGATGCCAGCCACCCGCAGTTCGTCAGCGCGGTGTCGCGGGCGTTCGCGATCCTGCGCTGCTTCGAGCGCGGAGAGCGCTACCTCGGCAATCGGGACATCGCCCAGCGCACCGGCCTGCCCAAGCCGACGGTGTCGCGGCTGACATTCACTCTTTCGGCGCTGGGCTATCTCAGCTACTCGGCGCGTGAGGAAAAGTACGCGCTCGGCACCGGTGTGCTGGCGCTGGGTCACGCCTTCGTCAAAGGCAACGACGTGCTGAGCGTGGCGCGCCCGCTGCTGCGCGAGCTGGCCGACTACACCCAGTCGGCGGTGATGCTGGGCGCCGCGGACGGCCTGCGCATGCTGGTGCTCGAGGTGTGTCAGGGCGACCGCACGTTCGAAATGAAACTGGAAACCGGCTCGCACGTGCCGCACGGAACCACGGCGCTGGGCCGCGCCGATCTGGCCGCGCGACCGTTGGAAGTGTTCGAGAAAAAACTGCTGGAGCTGGAGCGCGAATGCGACCCGGCGGCGTGGCCGACGATTCGCGCCGGCCTGGTGCGCGCCCGCCACGATGTCGAAAACTTCGGCTTCTGCTTTTCGCTGGGCGACTGGAACCCCGACGTGTTCGCCATCGGCGTGCCGATGGTGTCAGCCGATCGCACGCGCGTGCTGGCGTTCAACTGCAGCGGCCGGCTGTCCACGATGACGCGCGAAAAACTCATCCACGATTTCGGACCGCGCCTGCTGGCGCTGCGCAATACCGTTTACGAAGCGACCGAAGGGCACTTCTGATCACACCCCTTCTGATCACACCCCTTCTGATCACAGCCTGCTGCTGTACTGGAGATTCGCCGCTATGAATTTCAGTTCCTGGCCACCCGGTTTGCCACACGACCTCGTCGTACCGCAGACGTCCCTCTACTTCAATCTCGAGGTCGCCGCCGCGCGCTATCCCGAGCGTGCGGCAATCATCTACTACGACAGCGTCATCAGCTACCGCCAGCTCAAGCGGCAGGTCGATGCGCTGGCGGGCTTTCTGCAGCAGCGTTGTGACGTGGCCAAGGGCGATCGGGTGGCGCTGTACGCGCAGAACAGCCCGCAGTTCGTGATTGCGTACTACGCGATTGTGCGCGCCGACGCGGTGGTGGTGCCGATCAACCCGATGAACCTGCACGACGAGCTGAAGCACATCGTCAAGGACAGCGGCTCGACCGTGATCGTGTTCGACCAGGCGCTGGCCGCCAACGTCACGCCGCTGATGACTGGTGGCATCGTGCAGCATGCGATTGCGGCGACGTATTCCGATTACCTCACCACGCCGACCGATTTGCCGGTGCCCGAGGCTGTGTCGGCACCTCGCGTAGCGATCGATGGCGCGCTGGCATGGAGCGACGCGCTGGCAGCGCAACTAAAGCCTTCCGCGCACACCGCGGGCGCGAGCGACTACGCCGTGATTCCCTACACCTCCGGCACCACCGGTGAGCCGAAGGGTTGCACGCATACGCACGCCAGCGTGATGCATACCGCCGTCTGCGCGGTCGAATGGGTGCGCATGGCGAAGGACGGCATCGCCCTGGCCTGTCTGCCGATGTTCCATGTGACCGGCATGCAGAACGGCATGAATTCGCCGATCTGGCTCGGCGGGACGATGGTGATCATGACGCGCTGGGACAAGCGCTGCGCCGCGCAGCTGATCGCGCGCTACAAGGTCACCTCGTGGACGGCGATCCCGACGATGCTGATGGATTTTCTCAACCAGCCGGATCTGCGCGGCGAGGAGCTGGCCTCGCTGTCGGTGCTCTCGGGCGGCGGCGCGGCCATGCCCAAGGCGGTGGCCGAGCGGATCGAATCGCTGTGGGGCATTCCGTATATCGAAGGCTACGGCATGTCCGAAACCATGGCGCCCACGCACATCAACCCGCCGCAGGCACCGAAGGCCCAGTGTCTCGGCCTGCCAATCTGCAACACGCGCGCGATCATCGTCGATCCGGTAACGCTGGAGCGCGTGCCGCTGGGCGACGCGGGAGAAGTCATCGTCAACGGGCCGCAGGTGCTCACCGGCTACTGGAACAATCCCGCGGCCACGGCGGCCGCCTTTGTCGAAGTGGATGGCGTGCGCTACCTGCGCACGGGCGATCTGGCCTACGAGGACGAGCAGGGCTACTTTTTCATGGTCGACCGGGTCAAGCGCATGATCAATGCGTCGGGCTACAAGGTCTGGCCGGCCGAAGTGGAGGCGCTGCTGTACGGCCATCCGGCGGTGCAGGAAGCCTGCGTGATCGGCTATCACGACGCGCATCGCGGCGAGAGCGTCAAGGCGCTGGTGGTGCCGCGTTCCGGCGTGCAGGCCGACGCCGAAAACATCATCGCCTGGGCGCGCGAACACATGGCCGCGTACAAGGTGCCGCACGCAGTGGATTTCGTCGATAACCTGCCCAAGACCGCCACCGGCAAGGTGCAGTGGCGCGCGCTGCAGGAGCAGGAAAACGCTCGTGCGCACGCAGCTGCCCATTGATGCGTTACCAATACAATGAAGTTTTCGAATAGCCGTCTGGACGTCCGATGAGCCAACGCGATAATTACCGCCATTTCCTTCCGCTGCCCACGCGCTGGAAGGACAACGACATCTACGGCCACGTCAACAACGTCGAGTACTACAGTTATTTCGACACGGTCATCAACACGTATCTGATTCTCGAAGGCGGGCTGGATATCCACGCGGGCGGCGTGATCGGCGTGTGTGCCGAATCGCACTGCAAGTTTCTTGGCGAGCTGGCGTTTCCGGAGACCATCGACGCCGGGCTGCGCGTCGAGCATCTGGGCAACTCCAGCGTGCGCTACGGCATCGGCCTGTTCCGTCCAGGTAGCGACACGCCGGCGGCGGAAGGGTGGTTCGTGCACGTGTTCGTCGATCGCGCCCAGCGGCGTCCTACGCCGTTGCCGGCACCGATGCGCGCCGCGCTCGAAAAGCTGAGGACGACGCCATGAAGGTGCGCGCTGCGGTGCTGCGCGAAATGGGTTTGCCCGCGCCTTACGCGCAATCGAAGCCGCTGGCCATCGAGACCATCGAACTGGCGCCGCCGGGTGCTGGCGAGCTGCTGGTGCGGGTGCTGGCGGCCGGACTGTGTCACTCCGATCTATCGGTCATCGACGGCTCGCGCCCGCGGCCGATGCCGATGGTGCTGGGACACGAGGCGACTGGTGAGATTGTCCAGCTGGGTGCGGGTATCGACGGTTTCGCGGTGGGCGACCGTGTGGTGTTTTCGTTCGTGCCGATGTGTGGCCACTGCGAGCCGTGCGCCGCAGGCCGGCCGGCGCTGTGCGAACCGGGCGCACAGGCGAATGCGGGAGGCCGCCTGCTCGGCGGCGGCATGCGCTGGCACGACGCGGACGATGCGCCGCTGCAGCACCATCTAGGCGTATCGGGCTTTGCCGAGTACACCGTCACGTCGGCGCATTCGGCCGTGCGTATCGACCGCGATCTGCCGCCTGAAATCGCCGCCTTGTTCGGCTGCGCGGTGATGACCGGCGTGGGCGCGGTGATCAACACGGCGCGCGTGGCGCCTGGTGAAAGCGTGGCGATCTTCGGCCTCGGCGGCGTCGGTCTCGCAGCCTTGCTCGGTGCGCGGGCGGCGTCTGCGTACCCGCTGATAGCGGTGGACACCGTGCCCGAAAAGCTGGCGCTGGCGCGCGAGCTGGGTGCGGATCTGACCATTGACGCAAGCCGCGACGATGCGGTGGCGGCCATCCGCGAGCACACGCGCGGCGGCGCCATGCACGTGATCGAATCGGTCGGCAACGAAAAGGTGCTGGCCCAGGCGTATGCCGCGACCCGGCGCGGCGGCAGCACCGTTACGGTCGGCCTGCCGGGGCCGCAGCAGATGCTGAGCATTCCCGCGGTCAGCCTTACCGCCGAAGAGCGCACGATCAAAGGTTCCTACATGGGCTCGGCCGTGCCCAGTCGCGACATTCCGCGCTATGTTGCGCTGTATCGCCACGGGCGACTGCCGGTCGATCGGCTGCTGTCGCATCGGCTGAAACTCGACGACATCAATGTCGGTTTCGATCGGCTCAAGCGCGGTGAAGCGATACGTCAGGTCGTGCTGTTTGACTGAGGGGCGTACCGCTCAGAGCTTGCTCGATATTGAACAGGCTCTTTAGGCGGCAGCGATAAACAGCCCGACCACGCAGCCCATGGCGGCGAACCAGACCAGGCTGCGCAGTGCCGCCAGGTTGGCGATGTAGAGCACGCCGTAGATCAGCCGCAGCGCAACCCAGGCGATGGAAAGCACATCGATGGCATGCTGCGAGGCATGCGCATACTGGGCGACCAGCACGGCGGCGGCGAACGCGGGAAACGCCTCGAAGCTGTTGAGCTGCGCCGCGTTGGCGCGACTCGCCGGTCCCTTGAGGCTCGCCAGAAAGTCACGCGGATGCTGGTTGGCGCGCAGGTCGTAGCGCCCCATCGACTTGGCCACGCCGGTCCACAAAAACGGCATCAGAAGGCCGACCAGCACGCACCAAAGCCCTATCGTCATCACGCTACTTCCCCTTGTGTTTAATCAACGCAGACGCCGATTGATCCGTTGAGATCATCCCCTGGATGACCCCATCACCCGCTTCAGATTTCCCGATCGCCGACCAGCACGACGTCGGCGGGACGGTGTGCGAACAGGCCGACGGTGACGACGCCGGCGAGCTGGTTAAGATCGCTTTCCGTCGCGCCCGGATCGGTGAGCTGCCAGCCGTGCACGTCGATGATCCAGTTGCCATTGTCGGTGATCACGCCGTCGCGCCACACCGGCTGGCCACCGCGTTTGACGATCTCGCGGCCGATCAGGCTGCGCGCCATCGGAATCACTTCGATCGGCACCGGAAACTTGCCGAGCAGCTCGACCTGCTTGCTGGAGTCGATGATGCAGACGAATTTCTTCGATGCTGCGGCGACGATTTTCTCCCGCGTCAGCGCCGCGCCGCCGCCCTTGATCAGGCGCCGGTGCGTGTCGCACTCGTCCGCGCCGTCGATATAGATGTGCAGCGGGCCGGCGCTGTTGAGGTCGAGCACCGGGATGCCGACCTTTTTCAGATGTGCAGTGGACTGTTCCGAACTCGACACTGCTCCCTGGATGCGGTCCTTCAGGTCGGCCAGCGCATCGATGAAAAACGCCACGGTGGAGCCGGTACCGACGCCGACGATCGCACCGTCCTCGACAAAGCGGATGGCGGCTTCGCCGGCCTGGCGTTTTTCGTTGGCGTTGCTGGTGCTCATGCGTCGATTCCCCGGGGTTGATTCAAGCGGATGGATTTGGCCATCCAAACGGTAACGTCTGGCGGTGGATCGTTAGACGGGCTGCACGTTATTCCAGAGCGAGAATCGTACGCCACTCGGACGCGCTGACCGGCATCACTGACAGCCGATTGCCCTTGCGCACCAGCGCCATGTCGGAAAGCGCCTCGATGCCTTTGAGTTCGTCCAGGCTGATGGTGCGGCTGAGCTTTTTGACAAACTTCACCTCGACCAGCATCCAGCGCGGCTCTTCGGGCTTGCTGGAGGGGTCGAAATAATCGCTTTTGGGATCGAACTGGCTGGGGTCGGGATAGGCTTCGGTCGCCACTTCGGCCAGGCCGACGATGCCGGGCACGGCGCAGTTGGAGTGGTAGAAAAACACCTTGTCGCCGGGGCGCATGCCGTCGCGCATGAAGTTGCGCGCCTGATAATTGCGCACGCCGTCCCACGGCTCCTGGCCTTTGCGCTTCAGATCGTCAATGGAAAATGTGTCCGGCTCGGACTTCATCAGCCAGTGCTTGGATTTCGCGGTCATGCGTTCGGTCCGTTGTCGTCGGCGGCGTGGCAGTCGATCAGCTCTAGCTCGGTGGCAATGAAATCCAGCGGCACGTCCCAGTCGGCTTCCTCGAGTTGCGGCAGTTCCTGGAAAGCGTAGGCGATACCGACCAGCAGCGGCTCGGTCGGGCGCACCTGCTCGTTGAGAAAGGCGAAGCTGCGATCGTAATAGCCGCCGCCGTAGCCGAGCCGCTGGCCGCGACGATCGAAGCCGAGCAGCGGCACCAGTACCAGGTCGATCTGAAAAGGTTCGATCAGTTCGCGCGGATGGACCGGCTCCGGTATGCCATAGCGGTTGGGCTGCACGTCGTCGCCGGACTGATACGGCGCAAACTTCAGCTTCTGTCCCTTGCCGACAATGGGCAACAGAAACTGCTGGCCGCGCTGAGCCAGCGGTGGAATCACCAGGTTCAGCGGCAGCTCGCCCTGGGTAGCCCAGTAG
>CAIKJM010000367.1 GCA_903827735.1 uncultured Rhodanobacter sp.
AAACCATGCGCATCTACATGCAAACCGTGCCCGGAAACACCGACGCACCGCGCTATGTCCAGATTACGCTGGAGCAGGATCTGCTCGGCGGCTGGACGCTCTACCGCGAATCGGGCAATCAGGGCGGTCGCGCCGCGCTCAAGCGCGAACAGTACCTGGAGCGCGACGAGGCCGTTGCCGCCTTCGAAAAAGCGCGCGACGCGCAGCTCAAGCGCGGCTTCCGCGTGATGTTTGCGCAAGGCCTGGAAGGCCCGTACGGGCGCTGAGATGACTGAACTCAAGAACGACCGCTTCCTGCGCGCGCTGCGCCGCGAGCCGACCGACACCACGCCGATCTGGGTGATGCGCCAAGCCGGCCGCTACCTGCCCGAATACCGCGCCACACGCGGCCGCGCCGGCAGCTTTATGGCGCTGGCGCAGAATCCCGAGCTGGCCTGCGAAGTCACGCTGCAGCCGCTTGCGCGATTCGAACTGGACGCGGCGATTTTGTTTTCCGACATCCTCACCATTCCCGATGCGATGGGTTTGGGCCTGACGTTTGCGCAGGGCGAAGGCCCGCGCTTCGCGCATCCCGTCCGCACGCGCGCCGATATCGAAAAGCTCGGCGTCCCCGACATGGACGCCGAGCTGCGCTACGTGATGGATGCGGTGCGCTTGATTCGCAAAGAACTCGACGGCCGCGTGCCGCTGATCGGCTTTTCCGGCAGCCCGTGGACGCTGGCCTGCTACATGGTCGAGGGCGCCGGCTCGAAAGATTTTGCCACGCTCAAGGCGATGTGCTGGAACGAGCCGAAGCTCGCGCACCAGCTGCTGGAGACCCTGGCGCGAGCCGTCGCGGCCTATCTCATCGCCCAGGCCGCGGCCGGCGCGCAGACGCTGATGGTGTTCGACACCTGGGGCGGCCTGCTTGGCCCAGCTCCGTTTCGCGAATTCTCGCTGCGCTATATGACCCATGTCGTCGATGCATTGAAGGCCAGCCCGCACAGCCGCGACCTGCCGATCGTGCTGTTCTCCAAAGGGGCGGGGCAGCATCTGAGCACACTGGCCGACACCGGCTGCACCGCGCTTGGCGTCGACTGGACGATAGACCTGGCCGATGCCCGCGCCGCGGTCGGCGGCCGCGTGGCGTTGCAGGGGAATCTCGACCCCGCCATTTTGCGCGCCAGTCCCGACGTGATCCGCCGGGAAGCGCGCGCGGTGCTCGACAGCTACGGCCGTCATCCCGGCCACGTGTTCAATCTCGGCCACGGCATCACGCCGGAAGTCGATCCCGAGCATGTGAAGGTGCTGGTGGATGAAGTGCACGCGCACGGCCGCACTTTACGCGGCTGACGCTTTACGCCTTCTCCCCATCGGGGAGAAGGTTGGGATGAGGGCAGGTGCTCGCCAGACAGCAGAACCCTTGCGTGCTTGCAGACCATGCGCGAACCGTCGGCGACGATCTTGGACTAACTTCGACGTCCGCAGCAACGCGCGCCGACGGTTTTACCCGTCGATGACGCCCGTCCTGATATACCTCGACGCCTTCGAGTAACTATCAGGACATCTCATGGATCTGCAGCTTGCCGGCAAACGCGTACTGATCACCGGCGGTTCCAAAGGCATCGGCCAAGCCGTTGCCGAATTGCTGGCGGCCGAGGGCTGTGACCTTCGCCTGGTCGCCCGCGACGGCGCGGCGCTGGAAGACATCGCCAGCGTGCTGCGCGCCCGTTATCCGGTACAGGTGGAAACCATGGCCGCCGATCTGTCGACGGATGCCGCCGTTCGTGCCGTCGCCGAATGGGCCGGCGAGATCGACATCCTGGTCAACAACGCTGGCGCGATTCCGCCCGGCACGCTCACGGACATCGACGACGAGGCGTGGCGCAAGGCGTGGGACCTGAAAGTATTCGGCTATATCTCGCTCAGCCGCGCCGTTTATCCCATGATGGCCAAGCGCAAGCAGGGCGTGATCGTCAACGTGATCGGCGCCGCCGGTCAGTGGCTGCCGCCGGGCTATATCGCCGGCGCCACCGGCAATGCGGCCTTGATGGCCTTCACTAGGGCGCTCGCCCGCGGCAGCCACGCCGACGGCATTCGCGTCGTGGCCATCAACCCGGGCCCGGTCGAAACCAAGCGCCTGGAAACCATGCAGCGCGCCAACGCCGAGCGCGAGCTGGGCGACGCCGAGCGCTGGCGCGAGATGTTCAAGACCATGCCCTTCGGCCGCCCCGCCAAACCGTCGGAAATTGCCGCTGCCGTAGCGTTTCTCGCCAGCCCGCTATCGGGCTACACCTCCGGCACGGTGCTCACGATCGACGGCGCGGTGTAGGTTGGTGGTGAACGAAGTGAACCCCAACCCACTTCGGCCTATATGCCGCTTAGCGCGCCCAAGAAAGAGCTCGCGCAAGCAAGCTTCTCGTACGTTGCCGTTGGGCATCACTGCGATCAGCACCAACCTACGCAGCTATACCTCCGAAACGGTGCTAACGATTGACAGCCCGATGTAGGTTGGCGCTGAGCGCAGCGATGCCCAATGTTCTTCAGTCACTATTTCGCGACGCGCCGTTGGGCTTCGCTTTACTCAGCCCAACCTGCGTTGTTCGCGGCGGATTACGCGACCGCTTTGCTGAAAATCAATGCTTGTCACCACTCGCCTTCGTCCATACCGCCACGTAATCCACCAGCATCGGGTGCCCTGGCTCGGTTTTATCATTGGGCGTCGGCACGCCGCCGGCCATCGCATACGAAAATCCGCCGCCCATCGCGACGTTCAGCAGCAGAAAATAGCCACCCTGACCGGTAATTTCGTTCCATGTCGCCGCAGGCAGCTGGTTTTGCGCTACGTGATCGTAGAGTTTGCCGTCGACGTACCAGCGGATTTGCATCGGCGATACGCTGCGGTCCCATTCGAACGTGTAGACATGGAAAGCCGCCTGGCAGGTCGTGGTGTCGCATGACGCGCGTCGTCCCAGGCCATCGGGTTCGCCGCACGGGCCGCCGGGATACACGCCGCAGTGCAGAATGCCCCAGACGCTGTTGATGCCATTGACGTTTTCCATGATGTCGAACTCGCCTGCCTTGGGCCACAGGCCATCCTTTCGATAGCTCTGGCCAAGCGCCCAGAATGCTGGCCAGTAACCCTGCGCCGCCTGGTCGGCAACGTACGGCATCTGGATGCGCGCTTCGATGCGCAGCACGCCGTGCGCGGGCGGCTTGAAGTTGCCCTGCCGGGTTTCGATGCGGGCCGAGGTCCAGTTGCCGTCTTTATCGCGAAGCGGCGTGATTCGCAAATGGCCCTGCCCATCCAGGCTCACATTCGCCTTGTTGGCGGTGTAGGTCTGGATTTCACCGGTGCCCCATTGCGGTGGCCCCGAAGGATATCGATGACCGGTGTCGAGCCGCCAGCGCGTTCGCGACGGCAGTCTGTCGGCGGCGCCGTTGAAATCATCGCCGAACTGCAGCGTCCAGCCCTCGGGCTTGGGGATGGTGGCATGGGCGCTCGAGATGCCCATTATCACGCCGAGGCCGATCGCACCGGTGACCAGCGTCCGCAGCGCATGCTGCCTAGGCCACCGACAAAAACACTCCACGATGTCCAGCAAATACTTGAGGCTCAATCGCACGCAAAAACCTTTTGAAGTCAAAATCTTTTGCTCGAACCCACGCGCTGATCCCGTTGAAACGGCATCGGGACGCTATGTTGTAAACGGCGACCCACGTATCGAGGAGGCGCGAAAGCGGTCGTGCATGCCTATAGTCCCGGCTATAAACGTAGCCTCGGGTGAACGCCGATCTTCCGAGCGCTTGCCAAATTGCCTGCTGATAAAGCCGGCGTGCCGTCGACGAAGGCTTTGGCAGCCCTATCCCGGCCCCGTACAATGGAATTTCAGCCGTTGCCCACCCGCGCGCCTTCAACGAGGCGCCATTGCGAGTCCCCATGGAAAAGAGTTTCGAACCCGCCCAGATCGAGTCCAAGTGGTATGCACACTGGGAGGCCAGCGGTGCGTTCAAGCCCGCGGGCCATGACGACACGAGTCGGGGCGAGCCGTATTGCATCCTGCTGCCGCCCCCCAACGTCACCGGAACCCTGCACATGGGGCATGCTTTTCAGCAGACGGTGATGGACATATTGGTGCGCTATCAGCGCATGCGTGGCATGAACACGCTTTGGCAGGTGGGTACGGACCATGCGGGCATCGCCACGCAGAAGATCGTCGAGAACCAGCTCGCGGTGGAAAATCAGACCCGCCACGACCTCGGCCGCGAAGCCTTCGTGGAACGCGTGTGGAAGTGGAAGGAAGAATCCGGCTCCACCATCACCCACCAGATGCGCCGCATCGGCACGGCAGCGGACTGGTCACGCGAGCGCTTCACCATGGACGAGGGTTTGTCCGCCGCGGTGCGCAAGGTGTTCGTCGAATGGTATCGCGCGGGGCTGATCTATCGAGGCAACCGGTTGGTGAACTGGGACCCGGTGTTGGGCACGGCGGTGTCCGATCTGGAAGTGAACAATGTCGAGCGCGATGGGTCGATGTGGTCGATCCGCTACATGGTCAGCGGCGGCGACGAAAGCCTCGTGGTGGCAACTACTCGCCCAGAGACGATGCTGGGCGATGTCGCCGTGGCCGTGCATCCAGACGACGAACGCTATCAGCATCTGATCGGCAAGCAGCTGAAGCTTCCGCTTACCGATCGCGAGATCCCGGTCATCGCCGATGACTATGTGGACAAGGACTTCGGTACCGGTTGCGTAAAGATCACGCCGGCGCACGACTTCAACGATTACGCCATCGGTCAACGGCACAAGCTGCCGCCGATTACCATCTTTACCCTCGACGCGAAGGTCAATGAAAACGGCCCAGCGAAGTACCGCGGCCTCGACCGCTACGACGCGCGCAAGCAGGTGCTGGCCGACCTCGATGCCGCCAGCCTGTTGGTCGAAACCCGGCCACACAAGCTGCAGGTACCCGTCAGCGACCGCTCCGACGCGGTGATCGAGCCGATGCTCACCGATCAGTGGTTCGTCGACCTCACCTCAGACACGTTGCCGGATGGACGTCCGGGCGGCCGCAAGGCGATCACCGAACCCGCACTCGACGCTGTGCGCTCGGGCGACATCAAGTTCGTCCCCGAAAACTGGACCAGCACCTATACGCAGTGGCT
>CAIKJM010000368.1 GCA_903827735.1 uncultured Rhodanobacter sp.
CGCCATCCTGCAGCAGATCGAACTGGCACGCCGCCGCGGCATACCGTGGCTGTATCTTGGCTTCTGGATAGACGGCCATCCGAAGATGGACTACAAACGCCGCTTCCAGCCGCTGGAGATTCGCAGAGACGGTAGCTGGATGGCAATGACACATTCGTAAGCCCTTTCGTAGGTTGGGATAAGCGCAGCGAACCCCAACGCCATCGCCCGCCATGTCGGGATTCGCCTACGCTCATCCCAACCTACGAGTCACGCGTTTTCGGGCAGCCTGTCCACTTTCGGATAGGGATAGAGCTTTTCCAGCGGCACGGACAAGCCGTCGTTGCCCACCACGCGACAATGGCTGCGGTTGAGCTGGCGCGGTTCGCTGACACCACAGCTGTGCGCGATGATGCCGACCTCGTGCATCACGTTGTCGGCGTAGTGATAGACGCGCTCGCTCTTGTCGGCGACGACCAGACCGCGCTGCAGTTTCGGATTCTGCGTGGTGATGCCGGTAGGGCAGGTATTGCGGTTGCACTGCAGTGACTGGATGCAGCCCAGCGCCAGCATGAACCCGCGCGCCGAGTTGACGAAATCCGCGCCCAGCGACAGCGCCCACGCCACGTCGTACGCGGTGATGCACTTGCCCGAGCATATTACCTTGACGCGTTCACGCAGGCCCTTGCTGATCAGCACGTCGAGTACGGCCGGCAGCGCTTCATGCAGCGGCAGGCCCACGCCTTCCATCAGCGTCTGCGGCGCCGCACCGGTGCCACCTTCCGAACCGTCGACGATGATGAAATCCGGCGCGCTCTGAACGCCGCGCTTCTTCACTTCGTCGCAAAGATCCGCAATCCACTCCACGCCGCCGAACACCGCCTTAAAGCCGACCGGCTTGCCGGTGAGCTCGCGGATGTGCGTGATCTTGTCCAGCAGCTGATGGATATTGCCGATGTCCAGATGACGGTTCGGGCTCTGCGAATCCTTGCCGACCGGAATGCCGCGAATCTCGGCGATCTCCGGGGTGACCTTGGCCCCGGGCAGCAAGCCGCCCATGCCCGGCTTGGCGCCCTGCCCGAGCTTGATGCTGACCATCTTCACCTGCTTGTGTGCGCAGATCGCCAGCAGCTTGGCGTCGTCCAGTTCGCCATCGGGCGTGCGCACGCCGTACTTCGCAGTGCCGATTTCGAACACGATGTCGCAGCCGCCTTCGAGGTGATACGGCGCCAGGCCGCCCTCGCCAGTGTCCATCCAGATGCCGGCCTTGGCCGCACCGCGCGACAGCGCCCGCACCGCCGGCGCCGACAGCGCGCCGAAGCTCATCGCCGAGATATTGAAGAACGCCGAATGGCTATACGGCTCACGCGCGTAAGGGCCGATCATCACCGGCACCGGCTCAACGTGCTCCTGGCCGAGATCGGGAAACGGCGCGTTGACGAAAAACGGCACGCCTTCCGCACGCAGGTCACGGCTGGAGCCGAAAGCCGCCGTGTTCTCCACGTTCTTGGCCGCGCGATAGACCCAGGTGCGTTCGGCCCGGTTGAACGGCATTTCCTCGCGGTCGCTGGAATACAGGTACTGGCGAAAGAACTCGCCCAGATGCAGAAACCAGTAGCGGAAGTGGCCGACCACCGGA
>CAIKJM010000369.1 GCA_903827735.1 uncultured Rhodanobacter sp.
GCAAGCTGATGGGGTCGTAGCCCCCGATACTGTGTAAGTGGTAGAAGCCCGCGATCCACTTGAATCTGTCACCCATCCAGCTCGAATCGTTCGACGCAATCTGGAACTCTTGGGTTTGTACGACGTTATAGGCATTGTGTGTGAAGAACGACACCAGGTCCTTCTGCGACTCGTCGTAGTCGTAAAACGCGTCTTCCGTCCGAATATTCTGAATGCCGGCAATCAGCTTGAGGTCGAACCAGGGTAAGGACCACTTTGCATTACCGTAGACCGTCGAATTATCAACTCGCAGTTGAGTCGGTTCATTGCGCTGAATCTCGTAATCGTTCGGATCACCATTAATGCCCAAAGCCCTCGCCAGCAGGCTCGGATATTTGAGTGCCGCAATCGTGCTGCCAGACCCTTGCTGCAGCAGACGGAGACCGGCAAGGCTGAAGTCGAGACGATCGGTTGGTGTCCAGCGAATCTTTACGCGCAGGCCTTCGCTTCGATCAGCCTGCAATTCTGGACTCGGCTCACATAGTAGACAGTTGTCGTTTGCGGTGTGGTAGTACGGGTCCATGTAGTTGTAGACCGCAGACACATTAACCGCCAACGTATCGGTTAACGGCACATTTCCATAGAGCTGTGCTTTTCGATCATTGAAATTGCCGAGTTCAGAATTGATCGACAGCTCGGATTTCTGACCGGGTGATTTGGTATGTACGTCGATCGCTCCACCAGTTGCGTTACGTCCGAACAACGTGCCCTGCGGTCCCTTCAGAACCTCCACGCGCTCGACGCCACCGAGACCGTTAATCAAACCCTGCTGTGCAGGAATGTAGAGCCCGTCGACATACGTGGCTACCGCTGGATCGGCGTACGGCAAAAACGAATCGGTACCGATGCCGCGGAGATAAACCAGGGTAAAGCCCGCAATCTCGCTGAACTGAAGTCCCGGTGTAACCAAGCCCAGTTGCTTGGTGTTCGTTACGCCGAGCGCGGACAGTTGCTCGGCATTGAATGCAGTGATCGATACCGGCACGTCCTGGATATTCTCCTCTCGCTTCTGTGCGGTAACGACCACCTCTTGTATCAAGCTGTTTCGTGACGACTGGGGAGATTCCGCTTGACTAGGTGGAGTCTGTGTAATCGTATCGGACACGACGTCTTGAGCGTGTGCGCTCTTTGCCGCGGTCAAAGCAAGCGACACGATGGTCAACTTGAGGAACTCGTTCACGCTCTCTCCATATCGTTTCTCATCGGATTTCAAACGTATCCGTATATTTGTAATGCGTACGCACTGCATCTCAGCGCGGTGCGCCCGGAACGTCTCGATCAATACCTAGGACTACTTCGCGTGCTCGCCGGCTTCCGTTCGAGCATCCAGCACAATTGCGCGTCCATACATTTTCTATAGCCCAGTGAGGTCCGCCCGATACAAATAATTAGGCCACGGCTCCCGCCGGTGCGGATAGTTGGTAATGCGGCCACTCTGTAGCAAATCAGGCCGCCGTCCCCACAAGGACGGTTACCCGGTGGCTTCTGTGCGTCGCGCGCACCTCACTATCTGAACCCTCGCGTCGCGTGTTCCGTCACCATCGTTTTACCGATGGCACGCCTCCTTCTTTCAATGAACGCTCGCGCCTAGTGCGCGCCTGCTGCCGCACTTGCCTGCAGGCCGCCGCTGAGTCGTTTATCTTCCGCGGCGATTACTTTGAACGTGGTGACGGTCATCACGACCATCCAGCCGAAGAACACAACGACGTCGAACCAGAAGCCGATCATGCCGTTGTAGGCGAATGGGCCCGTCTTGAAAAAGCCGATCAGACCCGCTGGAAAGATAAGAATGCCGGACCAGACGTTGTAGAACGCGACCCAACGCGGATAGATCGTTGGAACGTTGTGGTCGTAAAAGATCGCAGCAGCAATCATGAACATCCAGATCGAAAACGAAGGCCAGGTATAGAGCCAGTCGAACCACACCCAGTCGTTCATGATCTGAATGGTGGCCGGATCAAGTGTTTCAGCTCTGAACGCAATGACGGCCCAGGTCATTGGAATTAGAATGAAGAACACCCAGCCGCCACCCACATTCACGAGCGATGCGAACGTAAGCACGGGCATGCTACGTTCCATCTTTCTGATGAACATAATGATGGGTATCGCCCACGTCGCGTAAAACGACCAGGTGATACATTGGATCAAGCATCCGATCAGAATGCTGGACTTACGATCGATGAATATTTGCGCCAGATCATGCGCGCTGAGCGCGGGCGAAGGTCCTGGGACGAAGCCCATCATCCAGCCTTGTGCAAGAATCAATGTGGCCACAAGCACCACGCCCGACCATAAGAACGCTCGCATGACGGGCGTGTTCATCTCTGTCTGCTTCATACGTACTCCAGTTGCGTCGAAACTTGGTCGGGGCTTCGAAGGGTGGCGCGCAGTATTCGTGTCATCGGCCTGACTGCCGTTTCGCTTGTTGGATCGAGCCGCACTCGTCGTAACAAACTCCCAGCGATGCCCTCGTCCAGTGACCCCCTGCCCTAGACCCAACGGGTTTTGGACTCCTCACGTTCCATTTTTAACTTCTCAAAAGTACCGCCGCGAAATTAGAGCATTTGATAATATTCACGGCCAGATTCGTAACTGGCCAATGTGTGGCATTTCTGGCCAAACCTCGTAGCTGGTGCAGCGATACAGCCTGCTCCCGTCCAAGATGGACGGTTCGCTAATCGGTGGCGATCGCGCGGATATGTAGAGCCCTTGAAACAGGTGACGTGGCGGCAAGACGGAGCGTGTTGATTGACGATGGACTTTCGTTCCGAAGATCGAAGCGCTCGTTATGGTCGCGTTGGCTTCAGGGTTCGTCCCACTGTCCTAGGGTCGGTGCGTCGATATGATCTTGATCGCTTGAGATCGCCAGTCCCAATGACACGTCTCAAACTTTTGAGCCGGAGACCTTAATGCTGCGACCCGTCCGCATTCGACACTATCTTGCGGTTATGGAACGCAAGGGTATCCGGGCCAACGATGTCTTGATCGGCACCGATATAGATGTGAAGAGACTGCTCGATCCCGCCTATTTAGTCGATACCTCTCAATGCCGGCAGGTCATCAGCAACATGATCCGTCTCAGCGGTGATCCGGGGATCGGCTTTGAGATTGGAGAGGCGGCTGAGCCTCCGGATCTGGGGATCATTGGCTACGCAATCATGTCGTGCCGAAGCATGCGGCAGACACTGATACTTTGGGGGCAATACAGCCAGTCGCTCGTAGGAATCATGAGTCAGCTCGCCGTCGAAGAAAACGAACACGGCGCAACGGTATGCGTAGTTGAGCCCGGGCCGCTGGACGAGATCTACATGTTCTGCGTCGAAGAGATTCTGGTCATGATGTACAAGATCGGGGGCA
>CAIKJM010000370.1 GCA_903827735.1 uncultured Rhodanobacter sp.
CCTGCAGGACGCCGAAGGCGACTATTCGGAAATCCTGCTACGCATGAACGGGCCGAAGGGCGAAGTGATGCCGGCCTTCTTCATGCCCATCGCCGAGAAGAACAAGCTCAACAGCTCCATCGATCGCTGGGTGCTGCACCGTATCATCAGCGCGCTGCAAATCCGCGAAAGCCACGGCATGCACACCACGTTTTTCGTCAAGCTTACCGCTGACTCGATCAGCGACGAAACCCTGCTGCCGTGGTTGGCCGAGCGCCTAAAGCGCGCAGCGCTCAAGCATGGGCGCATCGTGCTGGAAATGACCGAAAGCAAGATCATGACGATGCTTCGGCCGGCGCAGGAATTCGTCAACGGCTGGAAAAAACTGGGCGGGCAGTTTGCGCTGGAGCAGTTTGGCTCCGGCCTGAACTCGTTCCAGTTGCTCAATCATATCGATGCGGATTACCTGAAGATCGACCGCAGCTACATGGCCGATCTGCCGCAGCACGCGGAGAGCCAGAAGAAAATCGCCGAGATTTGCGAACAAGCGAAAGCGCTCAATCGCGAGACCATTGCCGAGTGGGTGGAGGATGCCACCAGCACCTCGCTGCTGTTCGCTTGCGGCGTGGACTTCGTGCAGGGCAACTTCCTGCAGATACCGCAGCGGTTGACCTCTTCCGGCAGCGTCGTGATGCAGGCGGTCGGCAACTAAGCCGAATAGCTCTCTTGTTCGAAACGCAAAAAGCCCGCGGGCCGCTCCGCGGGCTTTTTGTGGTGCCAGATGATCCCGTTGGAGATCGTCCGACCGATTTTACTCGGCGCTGGAAGCGGCAGACGCAGCCTTGGCCTTGTTGGCAGCCTTGGCAGCCGCTGCGGCGGCGACGTCTTCCTTGATGCGCGCGGCCTTGCCTTCCAGACCACGCAGGTAATACAGCTTGGCGCCGCGAACCTTGCCCTTGCGCTTCACGGTGACCGAATCGATCGCCTGGCTATGCGACTGGAACACGCGCTCCACCCCGGTGCCGTGCGAAATCTTGCGCACGGTGAAGGCCGAATGCAGGCCGCGGCTGCGACGGGCGATGACGATACCCTCGAACGCCTGCACGCGCTCGCGGTTGCCTTCCTTCACTTTGACGTTGACGACCACGGTATCGCCGGGGCCGAACTCCGGCAGCTGGCGGGTGATCTGCTCGGCTTCGAACTGTTCAATGATCTTGTTCATGGCAACCTCTGGGTTTTTGCGCTCATCCCTGATCGCAAGAATCAATCAGCGACCATCCGTGGCCGCACTATTTAATTTCGAGCCGTCACGTATTCGCGGCGGAATTCATCTAACAGCGCACGGGATTCAGCATCCAGCGCGCGTTGCGCCAACAGCTCCGGACGGCGCAACCAGGTTCGTCCCAGCGACTGCTTGTGGCGCCAGCGCGCAATGGCCGCGTGGTCGCCGGAAAGCAACACCTCCGGTACCGAACCCAGCGCATCGTGCACCGGTTTCGCATAGTGCGGACAATCGAGCAGGCCATCGGAAAAAGAATCCTGCTCGGCCGACTGCGCATCGTTCAATGCACCGTCCTGCAAGCGACCCACCGCGTCGATGATCACCGCCGCAGCCAGCTCGCCACCTGACAGCACATAATCGCCGATCGACAGTTCCTCGTCGACCTCGTGCGCCAGCAGACGTTCGTCTACACCTTCATAACGCCCACAAAGCAGAGCGATGCGCGGCAGCTTCGCCAGCGCTTCTACCCTGCCCTGCGTCAGCCGCGCTCCTTGCGGACTGAGATAAATCACGTGCGCCGGGTCCGGCGCCGCATCGCGCACAACCTCCAGGGTTTTACGCAACGGTTCAATCAACATCACCATACCCGGACCGCCGCCGTAGGAGCTGCTGTCCACCGTACGGTGCCGGTCAGCGGTGTAGTCGCGCGGGTTCCAGGCTTCCACCTGCAGCAGCTTTCGCTGCTGCGCGCGTCCCACAACACCTACCGCAGCACACTGGCGCACGAAGTCGGGAAACAGAGTAACGACGTCGATGCGCACGATGCTTGACCTCGGTATCGGCGTCTGGTGTCCCCCATTCCAATCTTGCCAGCCGGCAATCTCAGAATTCAGGATCCCAATCCACCACCATGCGCTTTGCGGAGATGTCCACCGAGCGCACGTACGAACCCTGGATAAAAGGAATCAGTCGCTCGCGCGCACCATCCCGAACTACCACGACATCATTGGCGCCGGTCGCAAACAGGTGACTGACTCGACCCAGCGGCACATCTTCCGTGGTAACGACCTCAAGTCCCTCGAGATCGACCCAGTAATACTCATCTTTGCCGGGCGGCGGCAGCTGCTCGCGAGCGACGTGGATATCCATGCCGATCAGCGCGGCGGCCTGCTCGCGATCGTCGATGCCG
>CAIKJM010000371.1 GCA_903827735.1 uncultured Rhodanobacter sp.
TCCAGCGCGCGAATATAGTCGGCGTCGAAATGCATGGCCTCGTCGTCGCCCGAATCCTTGGCATCAACCTGCGCCTGGAAGCGCGCGGCCTGATCTTCCGGATCGTTCAACTCGGAAAAACCGTTCGCCAGCTCCTTACCGTTGATGAACAGCTCGAAGCGATCGGTGATGCCTTTATCGGTATCGCTCTCACGCGCCAACGGCGAGACCTCCACCGGGTGATCGGTGATGAAGGTCGGCTGGATCAGCGTGTGCTCGACCGTCTTCTCGAAAATTTCCAGCAGCAGCTTGCCCCAACCGTAGCCGGGCTTGACCTGCACCTTTAGGCGCGCGGCATGTGCTGCCAAGGCGTCGCGATCGCGCAGCTCTTCGCGCTTGATCTCGGGGTTGTGCTCCAGCACAGCGTCTTCCATGCGCCAGCGGCGGAACGCCGGGCCGACGTCGATCTCGGCACCGTCCCAGGTCAGCTGCGTCGTGCCGAGCACGCTCTGCGCCGTATCGCGGATCACCGATTCGGTGATATCCATGATCTCGTGGTAGGTGGCGTAGGCCTGATACAGCTCCAGCATGGTGAACTCGGGGTTGTGCCGGGTCGACACGCCCTCGTTGCGAAAATTGCGGTTGATCTCGTATACGCGATCGAAACCGCCGACCACCAGCCGCTTCAGATACAGCTCCGGTGCCACGCGCAGATACAGGTCCATGTCCAGCGCGTTGTGATGCGTGATGAACGGCTTGGCCGTGGCGCCGCCAGGAATCACGTGCATCATCGGCGTCTCGACTTCCATGAAGCGACGCGGCGGCGCTTCCAGCCACTGGCGCATGAAGCCGATGATCTTTGAGCGCGTGACGAACGTACGCCGCGCCTCTTCCGTCACGATCAAGTCGACATAGCGCTGGCGGTAACGTTGCTCCACGTCGGCCAGGCCGTGAAACTTGTCCGGCAGCGGACGCAGGCTCTTGGTCAGCAGGCGCAGGCTGTCCGCACGCACGGACAGCTCGCCGGTCTTGGTGCGCATCAGCACGCCTTCGACACCGATGATGTCGCCGACGTCCCAACCCTTGAAGGCCTCGTACGCCTCACCTACCGTGCCCTGATGGATGAACAGCTGGATGCGTCCGGTGTAATCCTGCAGCTGCACGAAGCTGACCTTGCCCTGCACGCGCTTGAGCACGATGCGTCCGGCCACCTTCACCCGCCGCGCTGCCGCCTCGATCGCTTCGGCCGTCTGGACGTCCTTATCAGCGAACTCGGCTTGCAGATCGCCGCTAAAGCTGTCGATCTTGAAGTCGTTCGGAAACGCGATGCCCTGCCCGCGCAGCGCGGTCAGTTTCTCGCGACGTTCGGCGATCAGCTTGTTTTCGTCCTGGATCGGCGGATCGTCGTCGTGACTGGTCATTCGTGATTCCGATAGTCGTGTTAAGTGAGGGAGGGAGAAAACTCAGGCGTCGCTGCGTTTGGAACCAGCTTCCAAGCCAGACTTCAAACTGGCCTCGATAAACTCGTCGAGATCGCCGTCGAGCACCTTCTGCGTGTCGGTGCGCTCGATGCCGGTGCGCAGATCCTTGATGCGACTCTGATCGAGTACATAGTTGCGGATCTGGCTGCCCCAGCCGATGTCGGACTTGGTTGCTTCCAAGGCATCACGCTCGACGTTGCGCTTTTGCACTTCCAGCTCGTACAGCTTGGCGGCCAGCATCTTCATCGCGGTGGCGCGGTTGGCGTGCTGTCTGCGGCCGGTCTGGCAAGCGACCACCGTGTTGGTCGGGATATGCGTGATGCGCACCGCCGATTCGGTTTTGTTGACGTGCTGGCCACCGGCGCCGGAGGAGCGGTAGACATCCGTCTTCAGGTCGGCCGGATTGATATCGATATCGATGTCGTCATCGACTTCCGGCGAAACGAACACCGAGGTGAAACTGGTGTGCCGGCGATTGTCTGAATCGAACGGCGATTTGCGCACCAGACGGTGCACGCCGATCTCGGTCTTCAGCCAGCCGTAGGCGTAGTCGCCTTCCACGCGGAACGTAGCGGATTTGATGCCGGCGACGTCGCCGCCGGAGACTTCCATCAGCTCGGTCTGCCAGCCGCGCGACTCGCACCAGCGCAGGTACATGCGCAGCAGCATTTCGGCCCAGTCCTGCGCCTCGGTGCCGCCGGCGCCAGCCTGGATATCGACGAAGGCGTTGGTCGCGTCCATCTTGCCGGAAAACATGCGCTGAAATTCCAGCTTGCTGATCTGTCCATCGAGTCGCGCCACGTCGGTCATGACCGACTGTGCGGTTTCCTCGTCGCCGTCGGCAATGGCCATCTCCAGCAGTTCACCGGCATCGGTGAGACCGGCGGTGAGGCTATCGATGCCGCTGACGATATCGTCCAGGCGGGCGCGTTCGCGGCCCAGCTCCTGCGCGCGCGCCGGGTCATCCCAGATGGTGGGGCTCTCCAGTTCGCGGGTTACTTCTTCGAGACGCTCACGCTTGGTGGCGTAGTCAAAGATACCCCCGAAGCGACTCGACGCGGCCGCTGAGGTCCGCAATCTGCGCGAGGATGGGATTGGTCTCGATCATGGGTTCGCTCTTACCGGTTTTTCGACCCACCATAATAGCAGACGACAACCGGCGGTCAGCGCTGCCGGCTTGGCCCCAGCGCTCGGCCAGCGCCATGGTTTGGTGCGAAATGACGGGCTAACCGGACGGCGCGCAGCCTAAAGCACTGGCCCGGGATACATCAGTCGTCAAACGCCTCGACGGTTTTGCGATGCCCGAGCAGAAATGCGTCGGCCACCAGGCGCAGCGGAGCCGTATCCACATCGCTACGACCGCTCTGGATCAGCGCCGCAAAGTGCGCATATAACCCGGCGTACTCACGATCCTCAGCGCGCTCGACGCCACTTGGCAGCTCAAGAACCGCGCCGCCGTTGGCGAGTTTCAACGTGCCGGCA
>CAIKJM010000372.1 GCA_903827735.1 uncultured Rhodanobacter sp.
TCGCAGTCGATGCGTTCGAGGCCGCCCGGTCCGTCCACCTCGATCGACTGCAGCTGATTTTCGCCCATGGCTCGGCGCACGACCCCGCCGCGGCGATACGGCACGCCGATCAGCTCCGCTCTTAGCGCAGCGGCTTGCAGCGCTTTGCCGGGCCAGCGCCAGAGCCCGCGGGCAAAGCGCTGAATTCGCTCGCGGGATGCTTGTTCGTAGATAGCCAGTACCTGTGCACCGTGCGCACGTGCCGTCGCGGCGGCGGCTAGCAGCAGTGGACCGCTGCCGGCAATCACTACCCGGCGGCCGGCCAACGGCCAGCCCTGTTTGGCCAGCGCCTGCAGTCCGCCGGCGCCGGTGACGCCGGGCAGGGTCCAGCCCGGAAACGGCAGCAGCAGTTCACGCGCGCCGGTGCACAGCACCAGCGCGCGGTAATGCAGCAGGCGTGCGCCGTTGGGGTTTTCGACCAGCAGGCCATTCTCTTCCCGGGTGACCACATGCGTTTGCGCAAGCCAGTCCACGTTTGGATGGCCAAATGCCTTGTCCATGCTTTGCCGCGCAAGTGCCGGCGCGCCATGCCGAACGTCGTGACGCCAGACCTGGCCGCCGGCCATGGCCTGCTGGTCGATCAGGCCCACGCGCGCACCATGGCTGGCCGCAGCGTCCGCCGCCGCCAGTCCTGCAGGCCCGGCACCGACAACCAGCACGTCGTAGCGATCATTCATCGCTGATCACCTGCATGCCCTCACGCGCCGGCACCATGCACGCGCGCTGCTGGCCCACGCCATCGATCCGCACGCGACACTCGAAGCACGCGCCCATGCCGCAAAAAGCGGCGCGCGGCTGCCCGGTGGTCGAGCGACGAAAAACGGGCGACGATTGCGCCACCGCCACTGCGGCCGCCACGCTGCTGCCGGCGACGACCTCTACCGCACGATGGTTGATCTGTAATCGAATCCGCGCAGCCGTCATGCCGCCACCCGCGCTGGATCGTAGGGGCGGGGGTCGATCGCCGGAACGTTTCCGAGCATCTGATCGATCACCAGCCGCGCGCTGCCCAGCGCGGTGGTCACGCCCAGACCTTCGTGGCCGGCGGCGACCCACAGGTTCGCGTGCTGCGGCACCCTTCCAAGATACGGCAGGCCATCCACGCTGACCGGACGAAAGCCGGTCCAGATACGCAGGGCGTCAAGCCCGCTCAAGCAGGGAAGGAACTGCAGCGTGCGTGCCAGCATCCGGCGCACCATCGCCATCGAGATATCCGGGGTTGAACTGCCGTATTCGCGCGACGATCCGATCAGAATCTGGCCGGTCGGCCGTGGCTGCACGTTGAAGGCGACGCTGCTGTCGGCGTCGCCGTGCGCACTGTCGGCGTAACCCATTTCCAGCAGCTGATGATGGACCAGACCGGGGTGACGATCGGTAATCACCAGATGCCCTTTGCGAGCGCGCATCGGCAGCTGCGGAAGCAGCTGCGGCAGGGCGCAGCCGGTAGCGATCAACACGTCGCCATCAAGCCTGGTGCCGTCGGTCAGGCGCACGCCGCTGCCTTGCAGTTGAGAAACTCGCTGCGCGTACCACGCGGCGCCGCGCGCTATCGCGCGATCCACCAGATAACGCGCCACGCCTGGCGGATACACCACCGCTTCGTTCGGCACCAGCATGCCGCCCGCCAGACCGGGGGCCAGCACGGGCTCGAGTCGATAAAGCTGTTCTGCATCGACTTGCTCGGCCACCACACCCGCCGCGGCGAGCCGAGCCATTTTGGGCGGGATAGAGGCGTACTCGTCGGCGCTGCTGGCTACCCACAAGGTGCCGCAGCGGCTGAATTCAGCCTGCGGCAGATCGACAAAGGCGTCCCACAGGCCCAGCGAGTAGTGCGCCAGCGCCAGCTCGGCCGGATCGTCGTCCATCGCCACCAGATGACCCATGGCCGCCGCCGTAGCGCCGCCGCCGATGGGACCGGGTTCAACCACGGCCACGCGCAGACCCAGGGCGCTGGCGTAGTCGGCGCAGGCAGCTCCGACGATGCCTGCACCAACGACTACCAAGTCATAACTCTTCACGAGGCGCCAATGCCCCAGGCCAGCGAATCGCGTTCGTCGATCAGCAGCTGGCCTTGTGCCGTCACGTGAGCGGTGCCGGTAATGCGCGGCAGCACGCCGTGCGCGCCAGGCTGGTATTGCGCTTCAAAAACGCTGCCCAGAATGCCGGCTTGACGCCACACCCGCCCCGGCTCCAGCTTGCCGTCCGCCGCTAGGCAAGCCACTTTTGCGCTGGTGCCGGTGCCGCACGGCGAGCGGTCGTAGGCCATACCCGGACACAGCACGAAATTGCAGGCGTCGGCGTCGGCTTGCTCCGGCGCGGCATTGATTTCGATATGGTCGATCTCGGCACCTTGTGCGCCGGTGATACCGGCGGCCACCAGCGCTGCGCGAATCGCCTCGGTATACGCGGTCAAACCCCGATGATGGGCCAGCGTCAGCGGCAATGGAGCGTCGTTGGTGATGAAGAACCAGTTGCCGCCCCAGGCCACATCGCCGCAGACCTTGCCGTAGCCCGGCACGTCCAGTTCGAGATTCTTGGTTTGGCGATAGCTTTCGACGTTGTCGACGGCCACGCGTCCGTCGGTGTACAGCTCCACGCCGACCATGCCCACCGGCGTTTCCAGCCGATGCTTGCCCGGCGCGATGCGCCCCAGATGCAGCAACGTGGTAATCAGGCCGATCGTGCCGTGACCGCACATGCCCAGATAACCGACGTTGTTGAAAAAGATCACGCCCGCGCAGGCGCTGGGATCCTGTGGAGGCAGCAGCAGAGCGCCGACCATGGTGTCCGAACCGCGGGGTTCGCAGGCGATCGCCTGACGCCAAAGGTCGTATTGCTTGCGGAACAGGTTACGCCGCTCGGCCAGCGTGCCGTTGCCCAGATCGGGAAAGCCGGCCAGCACCACACGCGTGGGCTCGCCGCCGGTATGTGAATCGATAAAGTCGATGGTCTGCATGTCGTCATGCTCGCCTTCGCCAGGCCGATGCGTCTAGAAAGCCTTACAGGCATTGAGTGCGGAATTCGGCACAGTGGTTCTCGGACGGTTGTTTTCCGAAACCGAACGGAAAAGCTTGCGGTCCGGGCGTCAACGCCGACTATGATTAGCCGTGCCGAGAGCCAACCCTTCGTCGCATTCTTTTTGGCAAGGTTGTGGAGCCGTCGACTCGTATGAAGATTTCTGCCGATGAAATAGAAGCGCTGTTCGATGCGCTTCCCGACGCGGTGTTTTTCGTCAAGGACACGGCGGGGCGCTATACGCATGCCAACCTGACTCTGGTCCGGCGGCTGGGGCTGAAACAGCGCCACCA
>CAIKJM010000373.1 GCA_903827735.1 uncultured Rhodanobacter sp.
CAAGGCTGATTAACAGTGCGCGTGCCTGCGCCAGTGCGCCGCTGGGCGGAACATCCAGCCACGGCAGCGCGTCGGTATTGCTGGTCGTCACGCCCCAAGCCGCCAGTTCCAGCGCCAGTCCGGACAGTTCGGCATGGCTGATTTCCGCACGCCGCGCGGGTTCCAGCCGCTTGCTCTGCGGCCACAGTCGATACGCTGTGCCGGGCGCGACGCGACCGGCGCGGCCGGCACGCTGATCGGCCGAGGCCTGCGAAATAGGAACAATATCCAGCCGCGTGAAGCCCGAGTTCGGATCGAAGCGCGGTTCGCGCGCCAGCCCCGCGTCGATCACCGCGCGAATACCCGGCAAGGTGATGCTGGACTCCGCCACATTGGTCGCCAGCACGATGCGACGCATGCCGGATTCACCCGGCGCCAGCGCAGCCTGCTGCTCGACCTGGGATAGCTCGCCGTGCAGCGCCAGTACTTCGACGTTGTCCTGCACGACGCTCTGCATCAGCGCGTTTCGTGCACGAAGGATCTCACGCTGGCCCGGCAAAAAAGCCAATACGTCGCCTTCGTTTTCGTCCAGCGCCTGTCGCGCGACACGGGCAAGTTGGTGCTCAGCCGTTTCCTGCGCGCGCGCCGGCGGATGCTCGATGCGCACGGGGAAACTGCGGCCGGGACTCGTGATGCGCGGCGCGTCCAGCCACTGCGCGATGCGCTCACCGTCCAGCGTGGCGGACATCACGATCAATCGAAGATCCGGCCGCAGCGTGGCCTGCACGTCGAGCGCCAATGCCGCGCCCAGATCACCGGCGAGATGCCGCTCGTGGAATTCGTCGAAGAGGATCGCACCGATGCCGCCGAGCTCGGGGTCGTGCTGGATCAATCGCGTGAGAATGCCCTCGGTGACCACTTCAATGCGCGTGGCCGCGCTCACCTTCGACTCGAAGCGGATGCGGTAACCGACGGTCTGTCCTACCGCCTCACCGAGCTGCTGCGCCATGAACTGCGCGGCAGCGCGAGCCGCAAGACGGCGCGGCTCAAGCACGATGATTTTCTTGCCCGCCAGCCACGCCGCGTTGCGCAGGGCCAGCGGCACCTGGGTGGTTTTACCCGCGCCCGGCGGTGCTTCCAGTACCAGCCGCGGATGACTAGCCAGTGACGCGCCGATCTGCGGCAGCAGTGGCGTGATCGGAAACGTGGCGCTTGGAGAGTCTGGCGACGGAGCATTCATCGCTGCGGATGATAGCGGTTGACGCCCCGCGTCCACGGATCGATAGATGACGAACCGTCCATGGTTCGCCGATCAATCGCTCTTGTTCCGCTATGGTGAAGGGGATACGGCCAAGCAGCTGTTTTCCTGCTTGCGCGCCGCATCGGCGCTGCCCAATCGATTATTGTGCAAGCGTGCCTGCGCTATCACCTCCCAGTTTCGTTGGCAAAGCGATCCGCGGTGAGAGCCTTGCCGCCACGACTGCAAGGCCAGATCTTGCGCGTTCGCAAAGTCGGACTGGCGCAGCGCATCTTCCGCATGCTGCTGCAACTGCTCAGGCCAGCTTGGAGAGGTGGTGCTCGATGAAGTCGGCAGCGGCGTGACAACAGCCGGAGTGGTCCCAGAGGAAACGCCTGCCTGCAGGGCGGTTTCGAGCGCGAGCGTCATTGGTGAGGTGCTGCTCGTATGGGTGTTTGAAGCCCGCAGTGGTTCCAGCGATTCGAACTTGCTCTGGTAGTCGTCGGTGACCTGCTTGGCATCCTCGCTGCCGCGGATCACCTTGGGCGTGATAAGCACAATGAGTTCGGTGCGGTTACGCGTGCGGCTCGTCGTACCGAACAGCCGTCCCAACACCGGGATGTCGCTAAGAAACGGCACGCCGGTATTATTTTTTTCGTCATCTTGAGTGATCAGGCCACCTAGCAGAACGGTCTGGCCACTCTGCACCGCGACCTGAGTCGCCACATCACGCTGGGCGATCGTGTAATTACCCTGCGAGTTCGCGTTGCCCTGTGTCGCGCTCACCTGCTGATGGACGTTCAGATATACCAAACCACCCGGATTGACGCGCGGCTGCACGTCGAGAATCACGCCAGTAGGAAGGTAAGTGACACTACTCGCGGTGGTGTCGGTGGTACCCGTGCCGCCGAGGCCAATCAGCGACGTCTGGTTAACGGGAATCTGGTTGCCGACCTGGATATGCGCCAGCTGGTTGTTCATGACCACCATCGATGGCGCCGAAAGTGTCTTGGTATTGCCGCTGGTCTCCATAGCGCTGATGGCGACCTGCGTATTGCTGTTGATGAAGGAGTAGAACAGCGTATCCCCGCTGGTCGGTACCGTACCGCCTCCGCCTACCCCAATATTGCGATGGCGATACGACTGGCCTGGGGTGATCGAGCCGTCGGAGTTCGTGGTCGCACCGGTCAAGCCATCCAGGTAGTACTGCACGCCGAAGGCGAACTGGTTGGTGAGTGTCACCTCAAGAATGCGCGTTTCGATCTGCACCTGCAGCGGTACGTTGTCGAGCTTCTTAATCGCCGCCTGCATCTCCTTCCACTGAGCGGGCCGCGCCCGGACCAGCAGCTGATTGTTGCTGTCGACCGAGCCGATGTGGACGCTGCCGTCGCTGGAGCTGTACTGCTGATCCGACGACGCGCCACTGTTGCCAACGCCTGCCGTCGTGCTGCTACCGCTAGTGCCGCCGAGTCCGCTGGTGCTTGAGGTCGAGCCGCCTAGGCCACCGCTGCTGCCACCGATACCCGAACTCAGTCCACCGCTGCTGCTGCCAATGCCGCCGCCCAGACCGGTGCTTCCGCTTGAGCTTCCCAGACCGCCGAGGCCGCTAGAGCCCGAAGCCGACGAGCCGAAGCTGCCGGCCGTGCTGCCCATGCTTTGCGAGCTGCTGTTGTTACCGCTGCCAAGCGTGCTACCGGTCAGGCCCGGACCGACTTTGCCATTGGCATCGCTCTGACTGCCGTTGCCCCCACCGTTGGTATAGATCTGCGCCAGATATTTCGCCAGATCCGAGGCTTTCATATTGCGCACGTCGTACACGAACAGCTGTGGCTCGTTGCCGCCACCGGCATCGATCTGGGCGATCCAGTCACCGACCTCCTGCAGGTACTGCGGCTGCGTACTGATCACCACCATCGCGTTGGTGCGCTCGATTGGAATGAAGCGAAGCATGCCGGCCAGCGGCGTGCTTCCGTGCTCGCCGAACAAGCCGTCCAACTGCGGCATCAGCTCGGTGACGGTGGCGTGCTGGAGGCTGAATACGCCGATCGATGTACCGCGCAGCCAGTCGACGTCGAAGGTTTTCACCATGCTGGAATAGTTGGCCAGTTCCTCTGGCGTACCGGACATCACGATCAGATTGCGCGACGGGTCGGCCAACAGCACCGCATCCTGTCGAGCGAACGGCTTGATCAGTTTCTGCATTTCCGTAGCGGAGATATAGCGCAGCGGGAACAGCCGCGACTGCAGGCCACCGGTGGGTGCGTTAGCGCCGAGGCTCGGCACCATGTTGCCGGCGACGGCATCTTTCTCTGGCAGCACCACATAGCCGCCAGCGCGCTTGACCAACGCGTTGTGCGTCCACGACAGCAGGGTTTCCAGAATTGGCAGCGCCTGACTGCTGTCCACCGGCTCGGAGGTGGAGAACGAGATATTGCCCTGCACGCCCGGCACGATGGTGTAGTTCTGTTTGAGCAGATCGCCAAGGATGGCCTTGACCACGGCCTGCACCGGCTGGTTCTCGAAATTGAACGTTACCGCGCCATCGCCGGTGGCCGCCGCGCGCGGCGTGGCCAGCGCGGTGGGATGAATGAAGTTGCCGCTGCCCTTGCTGATGTCCGACTTTGGCACCGCGTCGCTGTTGCCCCCATTGAGATCGTTGGCCAGCGGCAGCGGCGCCGGCACCGGATTCTGCGTGCCGGCCATCGCCTCACGCTGCAGTGCGCCGTCATCGCGCACCGGTGCGTTGGCGCAGCCGACCAGCGACACCGCTAACGCGATGGCGCCGACATGCAGGATTTGCTGAGAGAGCTTGCGAAACATGAATCACCTACTCGTTAGTGGGAGGCCGCGGCGTTTTGCGCTCGGCGTCTCTGATTTGCTTGCCTGATTCGATCGATCAACGGTGACTCGGTGGGTGCATCTTGCGCTGGCGGCAGCCCGCTGCCGCCTCGCCCGGCGCCATGCGGACCGGTGCGGACCACGGCATCGGCCGGCAGCGGCTGGATACTCGCGTTACCGTTTGCACTCGTATCCCCATTGACGATTCCCGGCACGCCACTTTTGGGCTGGTCGATGGGTGCGCCCGCCGGTAACTTCAATTCAGTGCGGCCACCGGAGGCGTCGAACAGCGCCGAGCGCGGGCGAACCTCGACCAACTTGACGCTGCCATCGGGGGTTGCTTCACCCTCGCGTAGACGGATTTCCCGGTCACCGCTCTTGTCGTGGAGCAGGGCCATGCGTAGGCCCGATGTAAGAATGATGCCGGTAAGCGAGAGATCGCCCAGCGATGTGCCGCCGTCGGCGACGCGCGCGATCGGCTTGCGGTCCGGCGAAAACAGCGGCTTCTGCCAGACCAGGGAAAAGTTCTCCAGCGGCAGCGGAATCGGCAGATTGCTTGCGTCCGCGGACGGCGGCAGCACCACCGGCGGCCGCGCCTTGTCCCAGTGCACCTTGCGGCCAAGTCCACTGACCAGAGTCACCAGCAGGATGCCGAGCACCACGACGATGCCGGCCAGCACCGGCGTCAGGCGGCGTTGGCTAGCGGCGTTCATGAGCGGTATCCCTCGCTGGAGGCCGCCGTCGTGCCCGGCGTCGGCGCAGCAGGCGAGGCAGTGTGCGAAGGTCGCACATAGCCCGACAGCGTGAACTGCACCTCCAGCGGCGCCGCTTGATTCTGCTGCGTGGCGACCGGGTTGCGATAGATGCTGAGGTCGTCGATAAACACGTACGGCGTGCCCTGCTCGAGCGCCTGCAGCACCTGCGCCAGCGATTCGATATCGCAGCTGAGATTGATGCTGACAGCAGCTTTGCGATACGGCTCACCCGGCGTCGCGGGCGGATTGGGAATCGGCACCTTCTGACTGACCGTGCAGCTGCCGCTCTGGGTATGACTGCCGACCACGTCGACCACGCGTTGCATCAGATCAGCCGCGGCGGTGTTGGGATCGTCTTCCGCGAGAAACGCGCTGCTCGCCGCCTGCCCCGCGCCGAGCGCGGCAATGCGCTGCTGCAGCGCCGGCTTCTCGGCAATGGCCGCAGCAAAGCGGATCTGCGTGTCGCGCAGATCCACCATGTCACTGCGGATCTGCCGCAGCGGCGCAACAAACCACCAGTGCAGCAGCACGAAATAAGCGATCACCACGGCGAGCAGTAGCAGGCCGATCGCGGCCACGCGACTGTCGCGCGGGCTCATGCTGAGCTTTTTCATAGTGCACCCCCGCCGGCGGCCGACGTGGATGATTTCCCCTTACCGGCGGGCGGCTGACGCAGCTGCGCCGTGAGATAGAAGCGCTCCTTGCCGGTAGCAGGATCGGGCTGAATGCTGCCCTGGAAGCTCGCGTCGGTAATCAACGTGGAATCCTTCAGCGCATCGAGCAGCTTGGCGGCCTGCACGCTCTGTCCCTGCAGACCGACCTGACCGGAATTGTCGACGCTGAAACGCTCCAGCCACGCCGTATCCGGCAAACGTGCGGTGATGTCCTGCATTAGGCTCAGCATGCTGATGGTCCTCTTTTTGCGCTGGGCCAGAAAGCCGGCGGCGCCCGCGTTGTCCTGCAGCTGCTGACGCAGGGAAGAAACCTGCTGCGCCTCGCTGCGCATGCTTTCGACCGTGTCCTGCATGGTTGCCAGTGCGGTCTGCCGGTTATGCAGATACGTCGCCAGCGACGCTACCAACAGCACGACGCAGCCCGCGCCCAGCGCGAGGTTCAAGCGAAGGCGCGGCCGCACACGGTGCGGCGTCTGCTCCGGCGGCAACAGGTTGACGCCGAGTCGACCATTGCCCTCGACAACGTCCACCGCATCGATCGAAATTTTCAGCGCCAGCAGACGCTCCAGCAGGGGATCGAGCGTGCCGCGCGTTACCGCTACCAGTTCGGCATTGACGCGTCCGACCGCGGCGGCCTGTGGCAGTTCGCGCACGGCGTAATACACCTGCGCTGCACTGAAGGGCGTCTGCCGATCGATTTCGAAACCCATCACTTGCTGCAGGTTGTCACGCGCGGCAAGCGGCAGCGCCAACGTGCGGCGCAAGACAGAGGCAGCAGGCAGGAGCAGCGCCAACCGCAGATCTTCGCGGTCGACCTGCTTCAGCGCGCTACTCAACGCGGCCTGCTGGATCAGGCTGTCGTCGCTGTCGTTCCAGCGCGTCATCGGCAGGCTGTTGCCAGCGTGGCGCAGCGACCATTGGCTGCCGTCGTGCTGCAAGAGATACCAGTCGTCGCCGCCGCCGAACAGACTCTGCCAGCGCACCGGCAGCAGTCCGCGTAGCTCGCCGCCCCACCAGCGGAAAAAATCCGGCAACGGCGAGCCACGCCACGCGCGGCGCATGCGATCCAACAGTGGCCGCAGCGACTGCGAAGCCTTGCTCATTCTCCGTCCCCCTCCTGCCAGCGCAGCACCGCGTACGGCTGTGCGCCTACTTGATTGCCCTGCTGCAAACGCATCGTTGCGCGCAGCACAGCGCGCGTACCGTCGGCCAGCGTCGCCTCCGACCGGATACTATGCGTTACTCCGTTGTTGAGAACCATACTGGGATCGGTCGCTCCCCGGTTGCGAGCCGCGTAAACGATCGCCTCCTGCTCCGGCGTCATGCCCGGAATCGCGGCCAACGCCAGCGGCGGTGCGGTATTGGGATCGGGTGAGGCGTTGCCCGACCAGATCGTGATGTCCGGTGCGATCGTTCGATACATCGCCGGCGTCATGCCCAGCACCATCTGCAGCTCCTCGATGCTGACGAACGGTCCGTTGCGCGGACCGTAATCGTGTCCGGCAGCCAGATACTCCGCGCGGCGCTTGTCGAGATCACTGGCGATCAGCGGCGCACTGCGCCACTCCACCACGTTCGCGGCCAGCGATTTGGCGTCCGCGGCGGATGCGCCGGCGGCCTGGAACAGCGCCTGCAAAACGTCCGGCGTTGCAGCATTGAGATCGACCTTGCCACTTTCGCCGATCGCCGTCACTTTGACATCCGCGTGGTCGAACGCCAGCGAATAGACGCGACCATCGCCGATCCAGCGATTCTTGTTGATCGGATCCTGCAGGCCGTAGAACGCGCGCATGACGCCGGCCTCGGCCGCGTAGTGCGCCTGCGTCTGGGCGAACTGGTAGCGCGTCTGCAGGCCCTCGGTTCGCGCCAGTGCGGCGTAGCCACCGAGCAGAATCGCCAGCAGCGTGCAGGCCCACAGCACCAGCAGCAGAGCGACGCCGCGCTGGCGCGAGCGTGCCGGCGAAAGCATCGCGCGCTGCGCCTTCATCGCGAGATCCCGTTCAACGGCTGCAGGCCGCTGGCCGTCCCGCTGGCCAGCGGATTGACTCGCAGCGGAATTTCCATCAGCGGCCAGGCGTAATTGCCGCTCGGCTGCAGCTGGATGCGCAAAAGCAGCGGCAGCAGACGCCCATCGGGCCACGTGGTCGACCACGGCACCGGTTTGCCCAGCGCATCGACCCCGCGATAGGTAAAGCCGCCGCTCTTGATGTGATCGAGCAAGACTTGCGGATCGCCCAGCGCCTTCGGCGGTGAGCCGTCCGGCGGCAGCACCGCCAGGCTGAGCACGAGGCTGGCATCGCCGTGGCCATTGTCGACCAGCTTGAGGCTTTCCAGCTGCGGCCCGAGCTTGCCGAGGTAGCCGGGCATCGGCGCAACGAAGAGCATCTCGTGCGCGTCGCCCTGAAAATAGATGTTTTCGCCCTGGTCGTTCTTGCGGATCGGCTGGGCCATCGTCTGCGCCAGCTCGCGCTGCAGAAACTGCTGCGCCGAGCGGATCTGATCGATTCGCTCCACCGATGCCGTGCCCGAGCGCACGCTGTGGGTGGCCGTTCGCAAGCCCGAATACACGCCGACCAGCAGCAGCGACAGCAACACCAGCGAGGCGAGCACCTCGAGCAAGGTGAAGCCGGCCATCGGCTTGATCGAGGCCTTCCTCATGGCGCCGCTGGCGTCATGTTGGCGACGTCCTGGCCGGCCAGCCGCAGCGTGCTGAAATGCGCCCCGCGCGGCCGGCTAGCCGGCCCCCACAGCACGTCCAGATCCAGCCGGTACAGATGCAGCGGTGACGACGGCGGCTGCACGCCCGCGTCGTTCCATGGCGTCACCGCGAGCTGCCAGCGAAAGCGGCTGTTGAACTGGCCCGCACTGCTGCCAGTTTTAATCGGCGTACCGACGAAGGCGCTGTCGAGCAGGCCGCGCGCCCATAACGACGCCTCGCTGTAGTCGGCCGCGTTTTGGGTAAGGCTGATCGATCCACCGGCGACTTTCATCAGCGCCGCAAACGCGATGGCCAGCAGCATGATCGCCGCGATCACCTCAAGCAGGCTGAAACCGCCCTGCGCACGGTGCGACGAGATCGACGAGATCGACGACAGCCGCTGCCCTGGTGCCCTGCGAATCATTGCATCGCCACCGTCGTCGCCGTATCCACCACGCGCACTTCGCCGGTCAGCCACGACACGTTGATGTGCCACTCGCGCTTGCCGCTGGTCAGCGTAATGCGACCGCCGGTGGAGCTGCCGTCGGGAAAAAAGCGGATGCGTCCGGTGTGATCGTTCGGCTGGTCATCTTTGGCGCTGGTGATGCTGAGCTTCAGTCCCTTGGGCAACGCCACCGGCTGCCGCTTGAGG
>CAIKJM010000374.1 GCA_903827735.1 uncultured Rhodanobacter sp.
CCGCCATTGAAGCCAGCCGCCGTGACCGCCACAATCGCGTGTTGACTGCTGCCCTTTATCCCATCCTTTCTTCCTGACCATCCGCGGCTCTGCACTGTCGTGGCGTTACCCGGATTTGCTACGCGATGAACCAAACGCGCACCTTTCTTCTGTTCGCCCTGTTCGCCGTGGGGTATTTCCTGTTTTTGGCCTGGGAGAAGGATTACTCGCCGCTGCCGCCGTCCACGCCAGTGGCAAGCTCCAGCACCGCGGCAACGCCGGCCGACGGCAGTGTGCCGACGTCGAACAACGACGCTGCCTCGGCTGGTGCGGCGATTCCCGGTGCGGCTGCTCCCAGCGCCGCGCCGTCACCCACAGCGACAACAGCCCAGCTGATCAGCATCAACACCGACGTGCTGCACCTGACCGTGGACACGCGCGGCGGCAGCGTCGTGAAAACTCAGCTGCTGGCCTACCCCTCGCTGCCGCCCACCCACGCCATGCCGCATCCGGCACCGACCGTGCTGCTGGACAATAGCGAGGACGATTATTTCGTCGCGCAAAATGGCCTGGTGAGCAGCAGCGACAAGGCGCCCGCCGATCAGCCCAACCACCAGGCGATCTTTACCGCCGCGCAGACCGACTACACCCTGACGCCGGGTCAGGACGAGCTGAAGGTCGATCTGACTTGGCAAGATGCTGCCGGCCTGAAGGTCACCAAGACTTATACCTTCAAGCGCGGTAGCTACCTGATCGGCGTGACCCAACGCATCGATAACGCCGGCACACAACCGTGGCAGGGCTACGCGTATCAGCAGCTGCTGCGCGCCGCGCCGCCGAAGCCTAGCAGCTGGATCAAGGGTTATACCGACCCGCAGACTCGCTTTGCTCAGGGTGCTGGCTGGTACACCGGCGAGAAATTCGAGAAGCTGCCGTTCAAAAATTTCTCCGAGCCGAAGGATCAGCTGGACGCGCAGATCAAGGGCGGCTGGGCCGCGATGCTGAAGCTGTACTTTTTCGCGGCGTGGATTCCGCCGGCTGACCAGACCGACCGCTACGTCACCAGCACCATCAACCCCGACAGCGGTCAACCGCACTATCTGATTCGCACGATGGGCCCAGGCCTCAGCGTGGCGCCTGGCCAGAGCATCAGCAGCCAGTCCCAGCTGTATCTGGGCCCGAACATCCAGGGTAGTCTCGATGCCATCGCGCCGGGTCTCGATCTCACCATCGACTACGGCATGTTCAAGGCGATCGCCGTGCCGATGCACTGGGTGCTGTCCCAGCTGCATGCCATTGCGAAAAACTGGGGCGTGGCCATCATCCTGCTGGTGCTGCTGATCAAGGGCGCCACCTGGAAGCTGACGGCGATGCAGTACAAGTCCAGCGCCAAGATGCGCAAGCTGCAGCCGCGCATCGCGCAGCTGAAAGAGCGCTACGGCGACGACAAGCTGAAGATGCAGCAGGCGACGATGGAGCTGTACAAAAAGGAAAAGGTCAATCCGATGGGCGGCTGCCTGCCGGTGCTGATCACCATGCCGGTGTTCCTGGGCCTGTTCTACGTGCTGGAATACAGCATCGAGCTGCGCCATGCGCCGTTCCTGTGGATTCCCGACCTCAGCTCGCCCGACCCGTTCTACATCCTGCCGATCATCTACGCCTTGGTGATGCTGGGCACGCAGTGGCTCAATCCGGCGGCGGCCGGCATGGATCCGGCGCAGGCGCGGATGATGAAGGTAATGCCGCTGCTGTTCACCCTGCTATTCGCGTTCTACCCGTCCGGCCTGTGCCTGTACTACGCGATCAACGGTCTGGTGGGTCTGGGCCAGCAGTGGTGGGTGACGCATCACGTGGATCGCGAAGAAGGCATCAAGGCGGCTTGAGTCCGTTTCGATAGAGACGCCTCGACAGCCGCGAGCGGGAAACCGTCGCGGCTGTCTTCGTTTAGAGTGCATGCCGATGACATCC
>CAIKJM010000375.1 GCA_903827735.1 uncultured Rhodanobacter sp.
CGGTGACGTGCCGGGTCCCCAAGCTCGCCCGCCAGCCCTACTACCGCTGGCTGGCCGAACCAGTAACCGACGCCGAATACGTCGCCGCACATCGAGCCAACGCGTTGTTCGACGCCCACGCCGACGACCCGGAGTTCGGCTACCGCTTCCTTGTCGAAGAGGCCCGCGACGCCGGGCATCCAATGGCCGAGCGCACGGCCTGGCGGATCTGCGCCGACAACGGCTGGTGGAGTGCGTTTGGTAAACGCAGGCGCGGCAAGAACGGCAAGGTCGGCCCGCCGGTCCACGATGATCTGGTCGGCCGCCGTTTCACCGCTGATGCGCCAAATCGGCTGTGGCTGGCAGCTATTACGGAGCACCGCACGAGCGAGGGCAAGCTCTATCTCTGCGCGATCAAGGACGCATTCTCTAACCGGATCGTCGGCTACTCCATCGACTCGCGGATGAAATCACGACTGGCCACCCAAGCCTTGGCCAGCACGGTCGCCCGCCGCGGTGATGTCGCCGGCTGCATCGTCCACACCGACAGGGGCAGTCAATTTCGAAGCCGACGCTTCGTCCACGCGCTGGGCCGCCACGACATGGCTGGATCCATGGGACGCGTCGGGGCAGCCGGCGACAACGCCGCCATGGAGAGCTTCTTCAGCCTCCTACAAAAGAACGTCCTGAACCGCCGCCGCTACGACACCCGCGAACAGCTCCGGATCGCCATCGTCACCTGGATCGAACGCACCTACCACCGCCGCCGACGCCAGCTCGCCCTCGGCCGATTGACCCCGATCGAATACGAAGCAATGACCACACCGGCCAGCCAGGCCGCGTGAGAAAACTGTCACCTATTCGTGCAGCAGACCCGCTCGCTGTTTATGACGCTGAAGGTGAACTGGTCGGCTGGGACGAGTCAGCGGTGCGCGCCTACTACTCCGAGCGCGATTTCCGTGCGTCGCAGTCTTGCAATCGGCTGGGGGCAGGCGAGCCCCCCAATACGCCTACGGACTAGGTCTTTCCAAGCCGCCACCGCTGTCTCGGTCCGTCCTATCAGGCCGATTGGCTACATTGCCGTACACAGACGCAATCAGGCCGATCAGCTTGTCTACGGGTGTAACCACAGCGATTCCCATATTTACAAAGTCGACGGGTGGGGCATCGTCCATGGCTGTTGAGTCGATCCGAAAGTCCCAGTGACCGTTCATGATGCCCAAAAAGTACCCAGCTGTGCTGCCCTCTCGACGTACCAACACTCCGTCGACATTCCGCCACACACCAGAGTCGACCCAAACAGGCGATCCGCTAAGTCCTCCCACTGATCTTGACTCAACTAGATACGCCTCTATCTCCGCCGACCGGAATGCCACCGGTTCATTAGGCATAGCCGCGATGTTTCCAAACCTGACAATAGGTTCGTTGCGCACCTTTCCGTGGTGATTCACAAATAGTCCCGCAAATGCGACCTCGTTTCCGATGCCAAGCTGATCTGCGTCCATAACATCTTTAGTCGCTGCAAATCCTATCGGAATTGTACAGACGGCAAAATCCGGATCTAGTAAGTGAAGCCAGGGAAAGAAAGCAATATCGAGGGTCTCATCGAGTTGATCTGACCGGCACCAGTTGGCCGCCTCAATTTCTACAAATCGATATCCGCCATCTTTTGTATTTACACGCAGGCGAACCAACTGATCGTCACTTTTAAATTGAATGTTGGCGATGACATGTAACGCCGTCACTA
>CAIKJM010000376.1 GCA_903827735.1 uncultured Rhodanobacter sp.
CGCCGCCCCACGTTGCAACCCATGCGAGGCATCCCTTGGACATCCTGCTCGCCAATCCCCGCGGATTCTGTGCCGGCGTCGATCGCGCCATCGCCATCGTCGAGCGTGCGCTGGAGTCGTGGGGTGCGCCGATTTACGTGCGCCATGAAGTGGTGCATAACCGCTACGTGGTGGAAAAGCTGCGCAAAGACGGCGCAGTTTTCGTCGAAGAGCTGCACGAAGTGCCCGACGGCGCCACGGTGATTTTCAGCGCCCACGGCGTCTCGCAGGCGGTGCGCGAAGAGGCCGATCAGCGCGGGCTAAAAGTCTTCGATGCCACCTGCCCACTGGTCACCAAGGTGCATATGGAGGTTGCGCGCCTGGGGCGCATCGGTCGCAGCGTGGTGCTGGTCGGCCACGCCGGTCACCCGGAGGTCGAAGGTACGATGGGGCAGTGGAATCCGGCCAACGTCGGTGAAATTCTGCTGGTCGAGTCGATCGAGAGCGTCGCCGGCCTATCGCCGAAATTTCCGCATGCGCTGTCTTATGTCACCCAGACCACGCTCTCGGTCGACGATACCAAGGCCATCATTGCCGGACTTCGCGAAAAATTTCCCGACATTGAGGGGCCGCGTAAGGACGATATCTGTTATGCCACGCAAAACCGTCAGGACGCCGTACGCCGCCTCGCTGATGCGGTTGACCTAATGCTAGTTGTCGGTTCGATCAACAGCTCCAACTCCAACCGTTTGCGCGAGCTGGCCGAAAAGCAAGGCGTGCGATCGTTCCTGATCGACGGCGCGGAAAACATCGACCGCCGCTGGCTCGACGGCGTGCAACACATCGGCCTCACCGCTGGCGCGTCGGCGCCGGACAAACTCGTTCGCGACGTCATCGCCCGCCTGCAGTCCTGGGGCGTCGGCGAGGTTCGTGAACTGGACGGCGAGCCGGAAAACATCACGTTTGCGCTGCCCAAGGAACTTCGTGTGGTGGGCGGGAGCGCGTTAGGCAACCTTTGACCCTGTAGCGCAAAAGATCAAGTGTTATCGGAACGCTTGGTCGCTGGCACTGCTCACACAAATTCCGAAGCCAGCCGCCCGTCCACACGGTCACCTAGTCAATCCCGCCGAGTCGCTTGCGCCATCAGACCCCACGCCGTAGAATTTGCGGCTGCTTGCCGGAATAGCTCAGTTGGTAGAGCGGCGCATTCGTAATGCGTAGGTCGTAGGTTCGATTCCTATTTCCGGCACCAAATTCTTTAAAAGAAGCCTCGGAAGGTATTAGCCTCTCGGGGTTTCTTGTGTTTGAGCAGCCGGTTCAGAACACATGAAGGTCGGCTAGTCGCAATTGGCTCAGATCAAACGGGATTCATGTAGGGAGAAACTCGATTGGACTGAGGCACAGTCCTCAGACTCCCACGCCTGCCTTAGTTTGTATTTTGGCCGTAAACGCATCAAAAGTTCTCTATAAATCTTGGCTTTGTTCGATAAGCGGTAGCTATTCGCCGATTAGCGGTAGGTGCATGCCGTATCAATTTCTATGCTGACGTTTCAACATAATGTCGTGAAACCGGGGTTACTCCTTTTGCCCAAAGGCTTTCAGGAGTGAGTCGCACCGCGCAGGCACTGTGAAACAACTAATGTGGTGCGATTCTTGCTTTGATACGCAGAGGTTATGGCTGGTCAGAGTGGAATATGCCCGGCACCACTTCCATGCCACGTTAATTAGGGGATTTACGACGATGACGCCATCGCACCGAAAACTGGCGGCCGGGTTCACGCTGATCGAGCTGATGGTCGTGGTTGCGATCATTGCCATCCTGGCGGCCATTGCCGCGCCGATCTATAGCGATTACATCACCCGCAGCAAGCTCACTGAGGCCTACAACAATTTGGCCGCTTATCGAGTGAGTCAAGAGCAGTATTTTCAGGACAACCGCAGTTATGCAACGACTGTACCTACTTGTGGCGTAGCGGCCCCGACAAATTTAAAGTATTTCACCGTCGCATGCGTGGCCTCCTCCAGCACGGCCTACATTGCGACCGCGACAGGCATTGCTGGAACGCCAACTGCAAATTTTGCATTCACTGTCAACAACGCCAATGCCCAACAGACAACGGGCGTTCCACCAAATACGGCATGGCAGAAACCAACGCCCAACAACTGCTGGGTCGTGCGTAAAGGCGGCTCTTGTCAATGATGAGCCGCCTAGATAAGGGCTTTTCACTAGTCGAGTTGATGGTGACCATCGCGATACTTGCGATCTTGCTTATCCTCGGCGTCCCCACCTATGAGCAATGGATACGCAATACACGCATCCGCAACGCTGCAGAGTCCATTCAAAACGGTTTGAGGCTGGCGCGTAATGAGGCTTCGCAGCGTGGAGCGAATGTCAGATTTCAGTTGACGGGTTCTAATACGGCTGACTGGACAGTATGCCAATTACCGACAGCGAGTGCGGCAGCGGCCGACTGCAGCGCGGGTACGACGATACAAACGTTTCCCGCCCAGGGCGGAGCCGGTACGGTGGTGGTTACGGTCAGCACCGATCCGGCGACTATCGCTAATAACGCAGCGTATAGCGCCGTCATTACGGGAGGGACGCCCAACGGCGTGACTTTTACTTCGCTAGGGCGGCCTGCTGCATCGGGAGCTTCATCCATTGTGCGGATCGACACCACGGCAGCTGCGGCAAACAGCCGACGCTTGGTTACCTCTATTTCTGCAGGAGGAATGATTCACATGTGTGATCCTGCTTTTGTGCTCAGCGCCACCAGCCCCCAAGGATGCGGCTTGTGATATCGCCACACTCGCCCGAGGGTTTTGGTCCAGGTCGCCAGCGCGATCAGCGTGGTTTTGTGCTGCTGGATGCGATGATTGCGATCCTGATTTTCAGCGTCGGCATTTTAGGCATGGTGGCCTTGCAGGGCGCCGCTACAAAGCTGGCCGGAGACGCGCAATACCGAAGCAATGCCGCCATGTTTGCCGATCAGGTGATCGCGCAGATGTGGGGCGACTACAACTCGAGCGGCAATGGGGCGTTACTCGCCACCGACTACAGCACGAATGGCGCCAAATATGCGACTTGGGTGACGCCTATGGATTGCTCCACATCGACCTTATTGAACTGTTTGCCGGGCGTGAATGCGAACAAACCCACTATCGTGGTCACTAACACGGTGATTTATTCGCCGGATGACGGTACGACTCTTGTCCCCAGCAGCCAGGTCACTGTGACAGTCAGTTGGCAAGCGCCTAATGACACGGGTCCGCATAGCTATGTCACGACCACCAACCTCAGTCCTTGATATGCAAGCCAACTCTCCAAACGGCTGCAGGAAATTGAGCATGCATAGATTACGCGTGCGTGGCAACGCTGGTTTTTCGCTGATCGAGTTGATGGTGGGTATCGTGGTCGCTCTGATCTGCACGTTGGCCATCATGGCGGCGTTCGCTGTTTTTGAGGGCCAGAAACGAACCACGACCAATGGTGATGACGCGCAGCAGAATGGCAGCTATGCGCTCTACTATCTCGAGCGACAGATCCGCACGGCAGGCTCGGGCATCGTGCAGGGCAATAAGTGGGGTTTGTGGGGTTGTCCCATGACGGCGAAAACGGCGGGTGTCGTGCAGCTAGGTGCGGTGCCAGCGGCGCCTTTCACGATATGGCCGGCAACGACGAGGGCGATGTCAGTGCTCATATCGGCCGGTCCCAACGACGCGTCGGGGAACCCGACATCGGACGTGATCGGCATTGTTAGCGGAAGTCCCGCTGCGCGCGTCTTCAAGGCTGCGGTGACCAGTACGCCAAGCGCGACATCGGTCGTGCTGGCGAATTCATTCGGCATATTTTCGGGTGATTATCTTATAGGCGTTCCGTCCACGGGAACTTGCGCTCTTGCGTTAACCAATACAGCCCCCGACGCGACAGGCTCGATTACATTTGACGGTAACAACACAGCTGCTGCCGGTCTGAGTGGCGCAGCATACGCGTTCGATCTGGGGCCGGATCCTATCATCAGCCTTTACGGCGTGGACCCCACCACAAACTCGCTTGTCACGCTGGACCTGCTGGGGCGGAAGATTAATGGTGTGGCGGCAACCAATGTCCCTATTGCCGACGGTATTGTCATCATTAAGGCCTTATACGGCGTTCACGATGTTAGTTCGGCATGTCAAACTGCCGGCCAGAACGCCAACTGCATTGATGAGTGGGTGTCTCCCGCTGCCGGCACTCCCTGGGCCATCGGTACGATTAACGCGTCAGTTTCATCGGCCAGTGCGGCTATGACTGCGATCAAGGCGGTTCGCGTTGTGGTCGTAGCCCAGAGCCGCTTGGCGCAGCGCACGACAGATTATACAGGCAACGCAACGATTTCCTTATTCAAGGATATTCCTTCTTTGACTATGGTTGTCACTACGGACATCCGATATCGCTACAAGGTCTACGACACAACCATCCCGATTCGTAACGGCCTGATCCAAAAATATTTCTGAGTCCCTAAACATGAACATGAAAAACAGTTCTAGGAAATATTTTGTAGGGCCGCACCGCCAGAGCGGCGTGATCGCAACGCTGCTCGCAATCATCGTCTTGGTGGCGACGTTACTCGCCGCAGTGGCGCTGATGCGTTCGCTCGATACCAGCAATACCATCGCAGGTAGCCTGGCTTTCCGCCAAAGCGTTATTCAAGAGGCGGCGCTCGCATATGTAAACGCGAAAAAAACCATCAAGTTCGATGAGCCGGCCAGTGATGCTGACAATGGGGCGGGCTATTACGCCGAGTTGCAGACGTCTTCTGCTGGGAACAAAGGTATACCGGACCTTTTGGTATCACAGGTATCAAGCACAACCCCAGTAACCGGCCTCGTTTACTTGGGGACCTCGGCTACAACGGGAAATAGCGTGTACTACATGGTTGAACGGCTCTGCCCGACCGCGGGTGCGGTTAACGCCAACAATTGCAGCGTACCGAGCGTGGTCATCACCGGTGGTTCCAGCTCCAATCAGACGACCGATGCGGGAGCGCCGTTCAACGCCGGCGCTGGCGCCGCGTTCCGGCTATCGGTGTTGGTCATTGGACCAAAACAAACTCTGGGTTACGTGCAGTCCGTGTTGCGTTAATGGCTCCCGTGACGTGGGCGATAACGTTATCTCTACGTCATTCGCAATTCGATACACGATTAAACGCATGCCTTAGCGTATGGCGCGAATATCAAAAAGCTACAGTCATTAACTGAAAACCGTGTTTGCGCGTCAGATGTATCACTTTTCTGCGGAAATTGTCATGCAAAAGTCTATTCGTCGGTTTTTTTCGTCTGGATTGAGGAGCGCCTTGCTCGCATTTTTGCTGACGCTCGCGGGAGGGGCGCAGGCAGCCACAACGGTGCTGTCAAATAATCCGCTTTATAGCGCATCCAATGTGCCGGCGAATCTCATGTTGGCTCTTTCAATTGAGTTTCCGACGGCAACCGTGGCGGCGTACAAAGGCACGAATGATTACTCGGCCAGTACGGCGTATCTTGGCTATTTCGATAACACCAAATGCTACAGCTACAGCAGCAGCGGATATTTTGTTCCCGCAAATACTAGTGGTCCCGTCTGTGCGGGTAACTACTGGAGCGGCAATATGCTGAACTGGGCGACTATGGCGGGTCTGGACGAATTTCGACAGGCTCTGACAGGCGGTAACCGCACGATCGATACAACTTCAAATACGGTTCTGCTCCGATCCAATCTCACACAGCAAGGCAGCTACTCGACCAATTTTCCCGATAAGCAAATCGGCAGCTCCGTCAATGTGAGTCCTTCGACTGTTATCGGCGACTCGGTACTTCAATCAGCTTCTAACGTCTACATCAGATCGGGCGGAATGGGCACCACTTTTTTGGTATCCAATAATTCTGGCTTTCCTAATATTGGTATTGGATGCGCACTAGGCAATCTGACGAGTTGTACCAAAACGTACAATGCTCAAGTTCAGGTTTGTGTGACCGGTATGCTGGAAAGCAACTGCAATTCGGCTCATGCAACTACGGACTACCCCAATGCTGGTGTTTACAATAAACCGGACGGATTGATACAGCAAAATTATACGAAGATACGCGTTGGCGCCTCGGCATATGCATTTATCAATGGTAATAGCAAGCCTAACGGCGTGGTTCGAGCTTTGCTTCGCGATAATGGCCCGACCGTATATAACGGCAATGCTGCCCGAACCACGAACGCGAATACAGAGTGGGATCCTAGTACTGGCATATTCACCGTCAATCCTGATCCGGCCGACACTGTCGGTACCGCTCCTGGTGGTGGCAACGCTACGAAGACGGGCGCCATTAACTATCTCAATCAGTTTGGCTCCAACGCCAACTATGAAACCTACGACACGGTGGGCGAACTTTATTGGGCGACGCTCGCCTACTACATGCAGTTGCCGTTGGATTCGAGTTATACGAAAACACTAACGGCGAATAATAGTCTCGATGTTGCTTTTCCCGTTTTCGGCGGTACGCCACCGAATGATCCGATCAGCTATTCTTGTCAGTCGAACTCCATTGTAACGATCGGCGATGACCATACTTGGTCTGACACGGCAGTGCCGAGCAGTGGCACGTTGACGAGTGTTACCGGTTCAGCGTTACCCGTCATCGCTGCAAACGGTACGGTACCGGCTGTGGATGCATACAACTACACGACAGCTATGGGTAATCTCCCATTGATCGAGGGAACGAACCCCGCAACCCCCAGCTATTCAAAGTATTACAACTCCGCTAATCCTCCCGCACTGGGAAGCGTTGTATGGCAGAACTCGGGCACATACTACCTTCCTGGGTTGGCTTATTTTGCCCATACGAACGATATTCGTAATGACGTTTCAGTTGCGACGACCGGTAAGCAGACAGTCACGACGTATTCCGTCGATGTGCTGGAGCCCGGCAGTTTTGACGGCAGTGCGTCGTATCCGATCTACAAGCCGACCAGCCTTTCCAATTCAGGCCCCAGCATTTATTGGTTAGCAGCAAAATATGGTGGTTTCAATGACACTGCCGGAACTCGCGTGCCGGCAAGCTTTCTGAGTTGGCACACCAATTCGACAACGGCTTCGGCCGGTACGCTGCGGCCAGACAATTATTTTTTTGCCAATCAGCCTGACCTTCTGCAATCGGGTCTCGCTCAAATTTTCAACAAAGTGTCTTTGACGAGTACGCAGAACGGTGCCGGTCCTACCATTACGGCAACGCGTGTACTGAATTCCGTAACAGCAAACTCGGCTCCCTACAATTCGCCGGTTGCTGGGTTTCCTATCTATAACCCGCGATATACGCCCGTCAGTTGGGATGGCGATTTGTCATCCTTCGTTGCCACAGCCAGTGTGGGCTCTACCGTTACTGCAGTAGCGGGTACAAATACGGGAGACGCCCAGTCGCAGTTGGATACTTTGACCCAGACTGCAAGCGGCACGAGTTACGGCTGGGATCTGGGACGCCGCATAATTACCTGGAACGACGCGAGTGCGAGCGGGGTAGCCTTTCGCTTGGGAAATCTCTCGGCAACAGAGCAAACGGCACTTAATAACGATCAGACCTTGCTGAATTTTCTTCGCGGCGACAAGACTTACGAACAAACGACATTCCGAGGTCGCAACCACATACTCGGCGATATAGTGAATTCACAGGCTGCCCTGGTTCAGGGTGCTTCTTCGTCTTCATATACGGAAAAAGCTAATCCCGGTTATACCAATTTCACTGCATCTGTTTTGAACCGCCAGCCTGTTGTTTACATCGGCTCGAATGATGGAATGCTGCATGCCTTTGCCGGTGATTTTTCCCTTCCGACAACGGCTAATCCTGTGACTGGCGGCGGTAGCGAGCTCTTTGCGTACGTGCCAAGCCTGCTCTACAAGGGACCGAATGGCACGCCGCAGGTCGACGGATTGTCGGCCCTAGCTAATTTGAGCGGCTCAAATTCCAGCACGTACAACTTCAACTTCGTCCACCACTTTTACGTCGATCGCACACCGCAGGTGGCAGATATCGACTTCAATCTGACAGGGCTTAATCCAACGGCGTCTACTGCGTCTACGGCGAAGTGGCATACCATTCTGGTTGGTGGTCTTGGCAAAGGCGGCAAAGGTATTTATGCACTGGACGTCACCACAGTGCCTTCAGCGATCGACACCAGTAACAGCAACAACACCACTACGGGTGAGCCAGCTCTGGCATCAAAAGTGTTGTGGGAATTTACTGATACTGATATGGGTTACAGCTACGGTAGGCCGTTGATCGTAAAGACGCGAAAATATGGCTGGATAGTCGCCATCACGACGGGGTATGACAACAACGGCAGCGGTCAGGATGGACATGGTGCGCTCTATCTTTTGAACGCACAGACAGGCGCGTTGATTCAAAAAATAGATACGGGTGCCGGATCCTTGACTAGCCCCGCCGGGCTGGCTCAGGCAACTGGTTATACTCAGGATATTAGCGACGGAACGATCGATCAGATTTACGCTGGGGACTTGCTGGGTAACGTGTGGCGTTTCGATGTTTCTGAAACGGCAAAAGACTCGTCCGGCAACGCAACGCCAGCTTATCCAGCACCGACGCAGTTCGCCACGCTCACGGACCCTTCTGGTAACCCCCAGCCGATAACGACAGCACCACGTATCGAGTTGACAACTGACTCGAGCGGCCTGGGTACGCTTCGCTATGTTTTCGTAGGCACTGGCCAGTTTCTGGATACTAGCGATCTGAGCAACACCCAGCAACAAACCATGTATGCACTTAGGGACGGAACCGGGCCGACGCCGGCTACCACCGGACTTCCTCGAAGTCGCACGGCCGCGTCTCCGTATAACTTAGTCAAAAATGATCTTGTAACTCCGCTCGGTCTTACCGACAGTTCTGCTGGCTGGTACTACGATCTGACCGGTTCTGCAGGAAGCTCTGGTGGCACTGAACGTATAGTGATTGACCCCGATGCGGAAGCCGGCCTGAACATAGTGACCTGGGGTACCACAACACCATCAAATAACCCTTGTGCGCTGGGCGGAGCGGTCTACGCGGCCGACTTTACTACCGGAGTCTCTGTACTCACAGACAGCAGCGGAAATGCGATGAAATACATAACCACATCCTCAGCCCCGACTTCGGTGCAAATAGTCCAAGTAAATGGCGTATACACCATTCTTTACGGACAGACCGGCTCCGGAGCGTCAACTGCACCTATCAAACAACCGGCGCAAAGTAACACGATAAATCAGGTTAACTGGCGGGAAATTCTGGATTGATAACTTGATTGGCTATATCGAATTTGAAGCCTTTCCTCCAAAACATTTTGTGTGTTTTCCAATTTGCAGCTTTGGCTTTGAAAACTAAGATGATGCGGCCGGTCAGTTTGTGCCTGCATGAAAAGATGCGTGTTTGAGCGGGCGTTGAATACTATTTTGCCTATGCTGGAGAGCAGCGCGAATACTGATCACTTAACAGAGGTCGGAAAACATCGACTCATTTTGTAGTCACTTGTGACCACTTCTCGTAATCGCATCGGCATTGCCTCCGCTTGTCCGTGAATTTCTACCGCCTGTCGATTTAAACTAACGTGCACGTTCAACGGCCAGCTAGAGTGGTAAAAAGTCTAGACGGAGAGTCATGTGCAGATCGCCGCCTTTGGCCAGCGGGGCACTTCATTAATTGAAGTAATGATGGCGGTGCTGGTTTTCAGCATCGGCATGATTGGCTTGGCTGGATTGATGGTGATGGCCTCACGATCGAGTCATGCGGCTTATCTGCGCACACAGGTAACGTTTTTGGCCAGCAATATGGCCAATCGTATGAGTGTTAATTCAACGGGCGTCTGGGACGGCAGTTATAACAGATCGGACTATCCGTTGGCCGTCGCTGGAGATCATTGTGATGATGGCGCCGCCTGTGATGCTAAAGCATTGGCGGCGCATGATCAGAAACTGTGGAGTAGCCAGCTCAACACTTTTTTGCCGAACCCAAAAGCGACCATTCAATGCGATGGCTCGAAGTCACTGGGTATTGTTCCGATAGATCTCAACAGGCGACCGCCCTATGGCGGCAACTGCAAGATGACGGTCAGCTGGAGCGAACAAGGCATAGACGACGAAAATCACCGTGGCAACGTAAATCAGACGTTTGCCTGGGAATTTCAGCCGTGATGCATCATCCAAGACCGCATCAGCATGGCGTTACGCTAGTCGAGCTGATGATCGCTATGGTGCTTGGCATGCTGGTTGCCGCAGGCATCGTTACTGTTTTTATTTCGACCTCCAATAGCAACAGGGCCCAGATGCAGCTGGCGCGGCTCCAGGAGGAAGGTCGTTTTGCGATCACTCGACTGAGCGCTGACCTACGCATGGCGAACGGACAGTACTGTGCGAATACGGGAGGGGTCGCTCAACCTAGCGCGAGTGGTTTGTACCTAGATCATTTGCTGGCACCAAAGGTTTATGCCAGGAATCTGATAGGCACTGCGGCGGGCTCGTCGAGTGGTGCACTTGCTGATGTGACAACGGTCTGGGGTGCGACCAGCGGTACCGTGACATATCCCGCGATACCGTCAGTTTCCTACAGCATGCCCTCGTTCCTGTTTATGCGTGGCTACGACTGCGCGCTCAACGCGTGCACCCCGGTTGATCCGGCTGCGGCAGGTCTGCCTGCGTCAGGTATGGCAGCAGGAAATAGAATCAGGGGGACGGATGTGATCACGGTGCGCTATGTGGATCCGTCGAGCGGTTGGGCCATTGGCGCTGCCGGTAGCAGCATTAGTAAAACTTCTAGCGACGGAAGTATTTCGTCGATAATTTTGAATCCACGAGCCGGTGAACCGCCGCGAAGCGACTTTTCCAGTGGTGATCTAGTGATGCTGGCTGATTGCTCAGGCTCGCAAATATTCGCCGCCAATTATGTAGCTGCGAGCGGGACGTTGACCTTGCCCAGTGACCGGAATTTCGATTCCAGCCGCCCCACCGCGCCGCGGCTAGAATCAGCGGCCAAGCTATTTGACCTCAATCGCAACCTGCAGACGGTCACCTACTATCTGAAGCTTGTCAGTGCCAATAACGACAGCAAGCCACCGCTGACGGGTGCACTGATCCGTAGAGTCAACGGAGGATTGAGGTTGGACGGCAGCACTAATCAGCCTGGCGCGTCCGAGGACGAACTGGTTCGTGGCATTGAGCGAATGGATTTTCGATATGGCGTGGAGGATGCCGATGGCAATACCCGCTTTCTCACCGCCGAGCAGGTCGATGCGTCAACCAACTGTCCGCCCGCTGAGTCAGATGCAGTCACCTCAGCGGGTTGCCTTTGGCGTGGGATCAAGAGCATTGAAGTCAGCGTGCTGATGGATGGCCAGGCGCCGCTCTATTCGTTGAGCGCAGGTGAGCTTGGCTATGTCTATGGCATCGACAATATTACGCAACCCACGATGCCTGCAGGTCATCCGATCAGGCCAAGCGATCAAGGGTTTGTCGACCAGATGCTGCGGCGCGAGTTCACGGCCCTTGTGGCCGTGCGCAATTACAACCCATGAACACCCCGATCAAGGCAAGGATGCCACAGGACAAAACCATGGAACGATTCCACATTTTATCCAGCCGGCCGGTCCGCCAGAGCGTGTCAGTGAGTTCTCAGCGCGGTGCGGTGATGATCATTGCTCTGATTTTTTTGCTGTTACTCACCCTTCTGGCGGTCAGCGCATCGGGCAATTCGTTATTGCAGCAGCGCATGTCCGGCGGACTGCGCAATGCCCAGCAAGCGCAGATGAGCGCGGAAACGGCGTTACGCGGTGCCGAATGGAAACTTTGGAGCGGCAGCAACGGCGCGACTAAGCGTTTGCACTGTGGTACTACCGTGCCTGGCGAGTGCTACACCTTTGATGCGTCCACCCCGATCAGCGCCGTTGTCAAATTTCGAACTCAGGCCGGGTGGGTCACTGAGGGTGCCACTGCGTACACCGGCATTAGCAGCGATGTCGATTACACCGCGCTTGCGAACGGCAGTTTGGCAAAAAATCCTCTCTATATTATTGAAGACATGGGGCCTGAGCTTCCGCCGGGAACCATCGGTAGCCTGCATGAATCCGGGTCGACAGGCAGTCACGGCAATGCGGGCATCGGGCGACATATTTATCGTATTACGGCAAGGGCAAGTGGCGGGAATGGAAATACCGTGCGCGTGCTGGAGACCACATTCTCTGCCAAGCTGAATTGAACCGGAGTATCTCGACGATGCTTGGATTGGTTTTTCTTCAGCGATTTTTTTTGACCGGCGCCGTATCGCTCTGCACAGGGGCGGCGATGAGTTTGTCGGGGACAGCGTTTGCGATGGCGGACGCCAGTGCAAAGGTGACGATAACCAGCGCCGTCAATAACCCCGTGTTGGGTACCTCAACCCTTGGATTCAACACCGGATACGACAGGGTTGACTGGAGCGGGACGCTGGACGCTGTGGCACTTAATCCAGACGGTACGTCAGGCATGCTGCAATGGAGTGCAGGCCGAAAGCTCGATGTCATGACGCCGGGGAAGCGCATTATTTTTACCGCGAAGTTTAGGGACGACGGGAGCTTTGCCGGCGGTGCGGAGTTCAAGTTGTCCGATGCGCTGGATAACACCGCTCAATCTCTGCTGCTAACGCCGGCGAGCGTTAACAGCAGGCTTGACACAGCGCAAGCGCGCATCGATTGGTTGCGCGGTGAAAAAGAGTCCGAAGCTAACGGCACGATGCGCAATCGCAGGACCTTGCTAGGAGCCATCATACGTTCGCAGGCGCTATATGTTTCATATCCTGACAGCGGGTATCGCAACGCTTGGCCTGATCAGGCAAATGGAAAGCCGGCGCCCG
>CAIKJM010000377.1 GCA_903827735.1 uncultured Rhodanobacter sp.
ACCTGCGCCGAGCAGGCAGCGCTGCCGGCCGCCAGGGTGCTGAGCGCCGCCGCTGCCTGCTCCTTGGCGGCCGGCGCCCCGTCGGCCAGCATCTTGACGAGACGCGGCACCGCCCCGGCGGCGACCTCGCTGCACCCCCGGGGCACCACTCCAATGGCATCCACGCTGTCGATCATGCGGTTGCGGTTTGTCAATGCGGGTGTAGTGGAGCGACCTGAGGAAGGACATGCGCGGATGGGATCAGGTGTACGCGCAGGACATCGCCATGACGGTGCGACGGATTTCTCCGTAGCCTTTCCCGCCTCGGCAACCGCTCCGTTGTCTTGTCTTTCGTCCGCTGGCCTGCGCGATCACCCCGAGGGGCCATGCTGGTGGCGCCAAAGGCGCCTTGGCCGCCGGAGGCGGCCAACCCCTTCGGAACTTCGGGCGGCGACGCCGCCCGGGCCGCTGCGCGGCCACCCCGGCTAAGCTACGCTGATTTTATACACTGACCTATTCAGCTGATTCTATTGGCCAGTTTTGCCCAAAGCTCAACACGCGGCGACTGTGCATCACGATTCCAAACAAGCCGACCCAGTCTGTGTTCGCGGATGATGTTTTTTTATGTCAAAAAAAATAATCGGAAAATGAGAACAAGCTAGCATGGACCCTGTGCAGCTGATGGGGACATCTGGCCGGTCCGCGGATGCGGACGGCCTCTAGGTGCTCCAGGGCATCTGCACGCGAGTGAATTTGCGGCGGTGCCCCACAAACGCGAGTTCAACAACCGGAACCACCTTGACCACCTTGGTCCAGCCTTCGTATATTTCCACTATAGCGTAGCCAACAACAGTGGAGTGTCCAATCACGCGTCCATCCGACTCCTTTATAGGGGTCGAATGACCGATTGCGCAATCCATGGTCACAACCAATACAAGCACATGGACCAGCAGAAGATCAAGGAGCTCACGTCCGGCGTGGCGTTCGTCACGGCCAGCGCCAACTACGACAACACGATGGTGCAAGAGGACAGGGAGTGCCTTCTCGTCATCACGTGCAACGACTTCCCCAAGATCGACGCGGTGGACCAAGCCGTGATAAGGCGAAGGGTTCGACACAGGATTCCGACTCAACCCTTGGCAGATGATTCTTCGTCACGGTCATAGTACATACCATATTCGTTGTCCGTTTTCATGTGCCCTGCGTGTATGGGCCTACGACAACCACGTGTAATCATTTTCGTGCATCGAGGTATAAGAATAATTTGACCATGAAGCTCATATCAAACGACGGAATGCGCCAGCGTTCTTGAGAATGCCGTGGTACTCTCACGTCGACGCAGACCTGCGGAGGCTGATCGAGTGGCTGCTTGATCCGGATGTGCAGAGCGTCGTGGGCTCGTGCATCCCGATTCCGATCAAGCCCGGCACGAAGCAGCCGGAGCTCTGCCACCGCCTGCCTGGGCAGTGGACATGGGAAACGCTCGAGCAGTACGTGTCGAAGAACAGCCGGCACATTGATGGCGTGCTGCGCCTGACGCACCCCTCGTGGGGTCTCCTTCTCGACCGCCTCTGCGTCATTGACGTCGACGACCAGGACACGTTGGCGCGCCTCGAGGAGACGGTGCCTGAGCTGCTCCTGTGCCCGTGTGAGAGGACCAAAAAAGGGGCCCACTATTTCTTCAGCCGCCCTGACTGGGCCGACGTGGAGGGGTACTTCAACGGCAAGAGGGAGTGCGACATGCCCGTGGACTTCAAGACGGTCTGCGGGACGCTGAACAGCGACGGGGAAATCGTGCAGAGAACACGCGGCCTCCTCGTCGTGGCGCCGAGCGAGGACAAGACGTGGGTCCGCCCGCCATGGTCCACGCCGTTGACTGAGCTGCCGCACCACCTGGCCGAGATGTTCGTCTTCCGTGGCGAAGCGGCCGCCGCCGCGAAGGCCACCAAGGGCGCCGCCCGCAAAAAGACGGCAAAGGCAGCCGCAAAGGACGCGGCGGTGGTGAATCAGACGGGGCCTTCGGAGGTCGTCGTCGAGTGTGTCAAGCACGACGCCAAACGTGAGGAGGTGGTATCTCTGCTGAAGCAGCTTTCGCCGAGCCGGTGGGACACCTACGCCGACTGGATGAAAATCGCGACGGTCCTGAAGAACCACGACGGCGGTGGAGACGCGTACCTCGACGTCTTCGATGCGTTCTCGAGGAGCAGCGCGAAGTACGACGTGAAG
>CAIKJM010000378.1 GCA_903827735.1 uncultured Rhodanobacter sp.
GACGGCATCTTTCAGGTCAATCTTGTCGCCATGGTAATCCGCGAGTGAACAGGTCGGGCCGCTTGAGGCCTTGACCGTCTGCTGTGTATCGGCAGAGGTCGAACTGGCGTCGGAAGCAGGCGTGCCGGTATTGGTGCACGCCGTAACGGATACGCCGACCGCGGTGATCAATGCCAAAGATCCGACGAGCGACGCGACGCGAGGACGTAGAAAGGTGTTTTTCAACATGGCTGTCCAACCTCATTATTTTAGGAAGACGTAAGCGCTCGTGAGACACGATAGCGCGCGTTGGTGCGGTGGTACGCGATGCGATCCTGCTAAGAAAACAATGTGTCGAAACACCATACGCCAGAATCGAAGCGATGGGCGTCGCGCGCAATGTTAGTGAGCCCGTGTTGCCTAATAGTGTTCAAAATCGAAATCGGTATTTTCGTGATATTCACATTTGCGAGGGGCGCAGGGTTGCTTCGAAGTCCATTAGTGACGGTGCATCGCATTCGGTCTTCGGATGCGTCGGGCCCTTTCATTTCATCGTGAGAACGTTGTTGCTTCGGTTGTGATCCGGCAGCACATGTGCGGGATCGATGGTGATCGACTTGACCCTGCGCGCCCCGTCGACATGGATCAGATACGTGCGGTGCTGCTGCCAGGTTTCCCACGGCACGCGAACGTCCTGCTTGCTGCCGTCGTCGTAGATCACTTCGAGCGTGGCCGGCAGCACCAGCTGATCGAGGTTGGCCACGGTAACGTCGAGCCCCTTTTGGAAATCGCCGCCGGTATAGGCGGCTTTTTGCACCGCCAGATCGAGCTGCCAGTTGTGCTGGTACCAGGCGTTCCAGAACCAGCCCAGATCTTCGCCGGTTTCGCTTTCCATGAAACGGAAGAAGTCCGACGGACTGGGATGCTTATAAGCCCAGGTAGCGATATAGCGCCGGAACGCAGGGTCGAAACGCTCCGGCCCGATGATCTGTTCGCGCAACAAGGTGAGGCCGAAGGCGCCTTTGAAATAGGTGATTGGATGGCGGTACTTCTCGGGCATCATATCGGCCCCGATTAACAGCGGTGGCGCGTTCGTATCGGCTAGTACGGTAGCCATCTGGTCAGCCGGCGTGCCTTTGCCGGGCGCGTATTCGCCGTCGCGCTTGGGCGCGAATTCGCCGTGGTTGAAGTGGTCGGACTCGTAGACGTCGATGAAGGTGTTGAAGCCTTCATCCATCCACGCGTCGCGGCGCTCGTTGCTGCCCACGATCATCGGGAACCAGCTGTGGCCGATCTCGTGCGCGATCAGCGCGTGTAGGTCGCTGCCTGTGGTGGTTTTGTCGTCGAAGGTGATACCGGGATATTCCATGCCGCCGGCGGTGCCGGCTTCGTTGACGGCCACCGGCCACGGGTAGGGAAACCACTGTGCCGAGAAATATTCGGTGGCAGCCTTCAGATATTCGGTGGCGCGGCCCCAGCCTTTATCGCCGGCGCTTTCCACCGGATACAGCGACATCGCCAGCGCGGTCTTTCCGGCCGGCAGGTTGATGCGCGCGGCGTCCCATACATAGGCCTTCGATGCGCCGAACGCCACGTCGCGGCTGTTCTGCATGCGGAAATGCCAGGTCAGGGTGCCGCTGCGCTTTGGACGGCTGGACGGCTGGTTCACTTCCTCGGGCGTGCGGATCATCACAGTAGTATCGCTATGCCGCGCCTGCTCCAGCCGCTGCTGCTCGGTGGCGGTGAGCACGTCGGCGGGATTGAGCAGTTCGCCCGAGCCGGTGACAATCATGTCCCACGGCACGGTGACCGAGTAATCGAAGTCGCCGTATTCCAGATAGAACTCGCTGTTGAGGTAAGGTGCGGTATCCCATCCGCGCAGATCGTCGTAGACGCAGAGCCGCGGATACCACTGCGCCATTTCGAAGATGTCGCCGTTCTTGCTAGCATTAAAATCCGTGCGTCCGCCGAACTCGCCGGGCACGGTGTAGCTCCAGCGAATGTGTAATCGCACTTGGCCGTCTTTGGCTTTCAAAGCCGTCGGCAAACGCACCTGCATGCGGGTATCGGAAATGAACCAGGTCGCGTTCTGTAGCTTGCCGGTGCCGTCCTCGACCTGCACCGACTCGATATGTTCGCCGTCGGTGAATTCAGTTGGAAACTGCGAGCTGAAGGCGCCGCGCGCGTCCTTGCGATAGCGGTTCTGCTCCACCTGCAGCCACAGCACGTCGAGCGCGTCGGGGCTATGGTTGGTGTAGGTGACGACTTCGCTGCCGCTGAGTTTTCGACTGATCGGATCGAGCGTGGCCTTGATCGTATAGTCCGCGCGGTTCTGCCAGAACAGCGGCCCCGGCATGCCGCTGGCGGTCCGGAAGGCGTTGGCCGGTTGCGGGTAGGCGTAAGGCGCGAACGTCTGCGACGGGTCGAACCGTGAGACGGATGATTTATCGGCTGCTGCCACGGTGGATGCGTAGATCGTGAGCAGCATCAGCAGGGCGCAGCCGGCGGCGACTAGCCTTGGATCTAATATAGGTATGCGGGTTTTTTGCATGGCCTGGCTCACGGCATCCCGCCGGACTCGATGAGCGCCAGCACCTCATAGCACGCGCCCATGGTGTGATAGTCGGTTTTGCCGGCCGGGCTTTTTTCGTCGTCGATCTTCTGGTTGTCGACGGTAAGGATGCGATACCACGCGCCGTATTTATGGTCGACGAAATGCGCCCACGCGTAGCCCCAGATTTTTCCGTACCAGTCGTCATAGGCGGCCAAACCGGTGCGCGCGTGCAGCAGAGCTGCGGCGGCCAGTGATTCGGCCTGCACCCAGAAGTATTTGTCGCCGTCGCAGACGCTGCCGTCCGGTGCGAAGCCGTAGGCGATGCCGCCGTTGGTTTCATCCCACGCGCGCGCCAGCGCGGTGTCGAACAGATGCATGGCGGTGGGCAGCAGCCAGTTCTCCTCGCGGCCGCGTTCGAGCAGCAGCGGCTCCATGATCATCAGCAGCTTGGCCCATTCGGTCTGATGGCCGGGCTGATAGCCCCAGGGGCGGAAAAGGTCCTTCGGATTGTCGCGGTGGTAATCCCAGTCGACGTTCCACTCGCTGTCGTAATGCTCCCACACCAGGCCATCGGCCTTAGCCGCCTGTCGGCGCGTCATGTGATCGGCAAGCGTCAGCGCGCGCTCGAGATAGCGCGGATCGTCGCTGGCCTGGTACGCCGCGAGCATCGCTTCGCACATGTGCATGTTGGCGTTCTGGCCGCGATAGCTGCTGAAGTTCCAGTCGGCGTCGGCTTCATCGCGATAGAGGCCGGCTTCGGCATCCCAGAAGCGCTGCTCGAGCAGCTGCCAGGTTTCGTCCATCCACGCGGCGGCCTCGCCGATGCCGGCCTTTAGCGCCGTCGAGTAGGCGAGCAGCACGAAGGCCACGCCGTAGGCGTGGTTGGTGCGATCCTCCGGCTGACCGTTGCGGATGGTCCAGTTGTAACCGCCTGTTTTCGGGTTGCGATGCACGTCGCGCAGGTAGCGCAGGCCGTGATGGGTGGCATCCATGTACTCCTTCGCCAGCGCAACGTCTTCAGCGAACTCCATCGCGGCCATCGCGTAGTTGAAAACGAAGCGCGTGCTGCTGACCAGATGCCGGTGACTGCGATCGTAGATCGTGCCGTCGTCCTTGAAGTATTGAAAAAAGCCGCCGGCCGGATCGATCGCGTGCGGATGGTAGAACGCCATGGTGTGGGCGATATGCTTGCGCAGAAACTCGGCGGAGCGGAAATCGGGCGTGCCGCGGGTGGCGTCGGAACTCATGCGTGGGTCTCCATGAAATGTCGGGTTTCGGCATCGGTCGGCATCGCGGTAAACGAGCCCTGGCGACCGACGGCGATCGCGCCGCAGGCGGCGGCGTAGCGCAGTACCGCATGCAGATGCGGCAGCGAGGTGAGCAGCGGCTGCAGGCGTTCGACGCCGCGACCTTCAAGTGTGGCGAGTTGATACAGCAGGCCACCGACAAAGGCGTCGCCCGCCGCCGTGGCATCGACCATCGGCACCGAATAGCACGGCAGCTCGCCGTCCATGTCTGGATGAAACCAGCGCATCGGCTGATGGCCGTCGGTCACGATCAGCAAGGTGGCGCGGCCTTTCCATAGCGCCTCGAGCGCCGCGTCTTCGCCGTCAGCGGCGATGTAGGCAAATTCTTCCTTGCTGAGTTTCACCACGTCGGCCAGATGCAGTGCCGTCCACAAGGCGGCGTGCGGCTCGCTGCCTTGCGGCCACAGGGCCGGGCGAAGATTCATGTCGAAGCTCACCAGCGCACCTGCCCCGCGCGCGCGGCGCATGCCGACGTAGGTAGCTTCGGCGAGATCGGGATCGGTCAGGCTGTTGGAGCAGACGTGGAAGATCGCCACGTCGGCAAACGTTTCACCACGGAAATGCTCGGCACGAAACAGCAGGTCGGCCGACGGCGGCCGGTAAAAGCTGAAGCTGCGCTCGCCCTTGGCATCGTGCGTGACGAAGGCCAGCGCGGTATTCGCCTCATCGGTCCGCGCCACGTCCTGCGTGCCGACGCCCTCGTGCTGCAGGCGGTCGAGCAGAAAGTCGCCGAAGCGATCCTTGCCCAGCATGCCGGCGAAGCGCGCGTCGCCGCCGA
>CAIKJM010000379.1 GCA_903827735.1 uncultured Rhodanobacter sp.
ATTTTTCCGCATCGGGCTTGGAATCAGTCGTGCTGGACTGTGCGCGGATCAAGTACAGCTTGGCCAGATTGACGTAGTTGGCTTCGGTCTTCAGCGTGCCGCTGGCGCGAGCTTTTTCCATCACCTGGATGGCTTCGTCATTCTTGTTGGCCTGCATGAGTACAGCGACGGTGTTATCCAGCGCGTTAGGATCATTCGGATTGGCGGCGAGCGACTGCTGTGCGACCTGCGCGGCCTGGTCGCCCTGACCGGACTGCGAATAGCTCGCCATCAAAATTTGGTTCCACGCCGGGTCGGGCTTGTCGGTCAACGACTGCGCTTTTTTGATCGCAGCGATGGCTTCGGGGAACTTGCCGAGCCGGTAATCGATGTTGCCCTCAAGCGCATAAGAATTCGCCGTTTCCTTTTTTCCCTCGGCGCGCCACTTGGTCAGCGTGTCCAGCGCGGGCTGGTATTCCTCGTCAGCGACCTGGAACTGCGCCAGCATGTATTCGAGCTGGAAATACGTGTCGTTGGGCAGCACGCCGTTGGCCAGTGACTGCTGCAGAAGCGCAATGGCTCCTTTCGGATCGTTGTCCACCTGATACTTGATGGTCGCTAGACCCTGCAGTGCCAGCGCCTGCGCATATTTGCTCTTGCTGCCACCGTCAGCGATGGGCTGCAGATACTGAAGAGCCTTGGCTTTGTCGTTGGCGGTGACCGCGTCGAGGCCGGCGTTGAGGTTCTTCTGATCCTTTTCGCTGGTCAGGTCGAGCTTAGGCGCCACGCGCGTGGCGTTGGGGTATTGCACCTCCGGCTTGCTCTTGGACGAACTGTCGCTAGCCAGGGCCGGGCTGCTTGCCAGCATCAGCATCAGGGCGGCGCTCGCCAGCGCGGTGAATCCGTGGGCATGCTTCATGGTGATCCTCGTCGTTCGGTGGCTCGTCGCAGTGCGCGAGTTGACTTCCGAGATTAACCCGAGAGCAAGCACAATAACAAGTTGCGCCGCCGCATTAAATATTCATTAAAATCAAACGCTTGAAACAAAGTCCTTTGAAAGGCTTTGTGTAAGAAATTACGGTTTGTCCGAGCAGACCGCTCTGCTCGAACCACCCGAGAACAAGTTACACGTCGAGATTGGCTACCTTGAGTGCGTTCGCTTCAATAAAGTCCCGCCGTGGCTCGACCGCTTCACCCATCAGCATCGAAAACATCTGATCAGCTGCAATCGCATCCTCCACGCCGACCTGCAGCATGCGACGGGTCTCTGGATTGACCGTGGTTTCCCACAGCTGCTCGGGATTCATTTCACCCAGGCCTTTGAAGCGCTGAATGCTGCGGCCCTTTTTCGCCTCATCCAGCAGCCAGTTGCGGGCCTCGACAAAGCTGAGTATGCCGCGCGATGCGTTACCACGGCGCACCACGGCGTCGGGCTGGATCATCGCCGCCACCTGCTGGCTGACGCTCAGAATGGCTCGGAACTCGTTGCTGGCAAAAAACGGCTGCGGCAGGAACCAGGTATGGCTGAGACCATGCTGCTCACGCACCACTTCGATCGCGGGGGGCTGTTCGCCTGCGGCGGCCCTAAGGGAAAGCTTGTAGCGCGGCTTACCCAACCCGCTGGCCGCCAGCCGCTGCTCGGCTTTCGCCAGCCAGTCCTCCATCGCCGCTGTATCGTCCCAGAGTGAGGGCTCGATGGGCGTATGTTCTAGCAGCGCGACGAGCACCGTGGCGTCGAAGCGGTGGGAGAGCTTGGCTATCTGGTCTAACGCCTGTTGATAGCTACGCAGCAGCTTTTCCAGGGCCTCGCCCGTGATCGGCGGTGCATCAGGGCTGTAGGTAAGGCCGGCGTTGTCCACTGCGCTGGAAATGAGGTAGTCGTTTAGCGCCGTGTCGTCCTTGATGTAGAGCTCCTGCTTGCCCTGCTTCACCTTGTAAAGCGGCGGCAGGCCGATGTAGATGTGGCCACGCTCAATCAGTTCGGGCATCTGGCGATAGAAAAACGTCAGCAGCAGCGTGCGAATGTGCGAGCCGTCGACGTCCGCGTCGGTCATCAGGATGATGCGGTGATAGCGCAGCTTGTCGGGGTTGTATTCGTCCTTGCCGATGCCGGTGCCCAGAGCGGTAATCAGTGTGCCGACCTCGGCCGAGGCCAGCATGCGGTCGAAGCGCGCTTTCTCGACATTGAGAATCTTGCCTTTTAGCGGGAGCACGGCCTGGGTTTTGCGGTTGCGGCCCTGTTTGGCCGAGCCACCGGCAGAGTCACCCTCGACCAGAAACAGTTCGCAAAGAGCGGGATCTTTTTCCTGGCAGTCCGCCAGCTTGCCCGGCAGACCGGCGATATCCAGCGCCCCCTTGCGGCGGGTCATCTCACGGGCTTTGCGCGCCGCTTCGCGAGCGCGAGCGGCATCGACCACCTTTGAGGCAATCGCCTTGGCCTCGTTCGGATGCTCCAGTAGGAATTCACCGAGCTTTTCGTTGACGACCTGCTCCACCACCGTCTTGACCTCGGACGAAACCAGCTTGTCCTTGGTCTGCGAGGAAAATTTCGGGTCCGGTACCTTGACCGACAGCACGGCGATCATGCCTTCGCGCATATCGTCGCCCGTCGGCGTGACCTTGGCGTTCTTGGCCAACCCGGATTTTTCGATGTAGCTCTGCAGCGAGCGCGTCAGCGCTGCACGGAAACCAGTGAGATGCGTGCCGCCGTCGCGTTGCGGGATGTTATTGGTAAAGCAGTACATAGACTCCTGATAGGAGTCGGTCCACTGCATCGCCACTTCCACGGTAATCCCATCCTGTTCGGCGGTCAGGCTAATGACATTGGGATGCAAGGCGGTCTTTAACTGCGCCAGATGCTGCACGAACGAGCGGATACCGCCCTCGTAGGCAAACGTATCGGCGCGGCCGTCGCCGCGCTCGTCCTTCAACTCGATGGTGACGCCGGAGTTGAGGAAGGCCAGCTCGCGCAGGCGCTTGGCCAGGATGTCGTAATGAAATTCGAGATTGTTGGTGAACGTGGCCGGGCTAGGCTTGAAGCGCACAAGCGTGCCGCGCTTAGTCGATGAGCCTACCGACTTCAGCGGGTACAATGGCTCGCCATGGGCATATTCCTGCTGATATTCCTCATCGCCGCGGTAAATCGTCAGCCACAGGTGCTCGCTCAGCGCGTTGACCACGGAAACGCCCACGCCATGCAGGCCGCCGGAGACCTTGTACGAATTCGCGTCAAATTTGCCGCCGGCGTGCAGCACCGTCATGACTACTTCCGCGGTGGAGCGGCCCTCTTCCGGATGCGTATCCACCGGAATACCGCGACCGTTATCGATAACGCTGACGGACTCGTCCTCATGGATGGTCACGATCACCGTATCGCAATAACCCGCCAACGCCTCATCGATGGCGTTGTCGACCACTTCGAACACCATGTGATGCAAGCCGGTGCCGTCATCGGTATCACCGATATACATACCCGGGCGCTTGCGAACCGCTTCCAGGCCTTTCAGCACCTTAATATTGCTTGAGTCGTATGTCGGTTCGTTCGTGGTTTCGTCGTTCATTCGATGACCGTTTCCTGGCGCCCACGACCTCCCGGATAGCGCGGGCACAGGTCGGGCAGTAGTTATGCATTGGCGATTGATGCAACCTTTCGATTATAGCAGGCGCGAGACCTGCCCTTGTTCCACGTGGAACACTTGCGCAGGGATACCGCGCATCGCCTGCGGTGTCTCCGTGCCGGTAATCAGCACCTGGGCACCCGCGCCGACAAGCTGCGCCACGACCGCCGCCTGGTGACTCTGGTCGAGTTCGGACGCTAAGTCGTCCAGGCAGACGATGGGCCAATCGTTGCAGCACGACGCATGCAACTGAGCCTGAGCGAGCACACAGGCCATTGCCGTCAGCTTCTCCTGGCCGCGTGAGAGGTGTTCCCGGAGTGGCGCGTGTTCAAACGACACCGACCAGTCGGCGCGATGGGGACCCGTCGTCGTATGACCCCGCGCGATATCCCTAGTCCGATAATTAGCCAGTAATCGAGCTAAATCCTCGTCGTCGGCCCAACCGCGGCGATAGCGCAAGTTGGACGCTCCCAGCTCAGGCAGCAACTTTGAAAAGCTCGCTGCGAGATGGGGGCGCAGCAAATCGATATATTTCAGGCGAAACTCGTCAATGTGGCGAGCGGTCTGAGCGAGCTCTGCTTCCCAGGGTTCGAACAGTTCATCGGTCAAACCATTCCCCGACCTCAGCAAGCTATTTCGCTGCTTGAGCGCGCGCTGATAGCGCCGCCACTGAACGATGAAATCGTGTTCCACGTGGAACACTCCCCAATCCAGGTACCTTCTTCTTTCATCCGCCGCACCAGCGATGAGCGCGTGAGACCCCGGTTCAAAGCAAACCACCGCGCACTGCCTCACCAGCTGTCCGAGCGTTACAGTCTCTCCATCGACCTTGGCTCCCCAACGTCCTGACTCGCGGCCGAGGCCAACGCGAGCGGTACGCTGATCCGCATAAACCAATTGAGCGAACACTGACAACCGTTCGGATTCACGCTGCAGCAGCGCCTCTTTGGACCCGCTGCGAAACGAATTACCGTGAGACAGCAAATATGCCGCCTCCAGCAAGCTCGTCTTACCAGCGCCGTTTTCCCCGACAAAAAGATTTATCCCCGGGCTTAAACCGAGATCAATGTCGGAGAGACAGCGCAAG
>CAIKJM010000380.1 GCA_903827735.1 uncultured Rhodanobacter sp.
CACACTTCGATTTCGTCGAGGACTTCCGCCAAAGCCACTTTGCGGCAGATCGCGGCTGGCGACTTTTCTTTTCCACCATCATACGTTCCAAGCGGGCCGTAGACGTTGTGGAATCGCACGATGCGCACGTCAAGCCCGTAATCTTTGGCGTAGTATTCGACCATCTGCTCGGCGAACAGTTTCTCCCAACCGTAGCCGCGCTCTGGCATCGCCGGATAGGCGTCCTCTTCTTTCAGCGGCACCACGTTGGCGTCTTGCTGCTTGTCCTGATTGTACACGCAGGCAGACGAGGTGTATAGGTACCGTTTGACACCCTCGTCTTTGGCAGCATCCAGCATGTTAACGTTGATCAGAATGTTGTTGCGCGCGATGCTAGCGAGGTACGCCGTGATGTACCCGATGCCGCCCATGTCGGCGGCGAGCTGGTACACGTCGTCCATACCTTCCACCACCTTGTGGGCTACTTGCGCGAAACGCAAATCCCCCAAGGTAAATTCATCGGCGTAGGACGGCTCATACTCGGGATACTTGATGTCCACGCCGCGCACCCAGTTTCCTTCTTGCCTCAGCCGTTTGACGAGGTGATGCCCAATGAACCCGCCCGCCCCTGTGACCAGTATCTTGCTCACTGTTCCCCCCATAAGTCAGGATGTAATTGCTTGATTTGCTGATACAAATCCTCGCTCGACCGTCGTCCCGGTGCGGTGAGCATAGAACCAGCCGCGATGCGGTAGTGGAACAGCGCATCATGAACGCGTGCAACGTGCCAACCACGCTTCAGTAAATGAAGCCACATGTTCCAATCCTCAAACGCTGGCAGCTCCTCGCAGTACCCCGGAGTCTGGTCATACGCGGCGCGCCGGTACAGCGCGGTCTGCGGCAAGCAGTTTCGGAGCATCTCGTCACGCAAACCCACGCTTGTTGGCGCTATTTGGTACCTATGCTCCGGTTCCAACCATTCGGCTGCTATCACGGCTCCGACGCTAGCGTCTTGCATCAACGGTAGCGTCTGCTCCACGAAACCCGGCTCCAACCAATCGTCCGCGTCCAGCGGAACGTAAAATGTACTGTCCGTTGCCAGTATACCGCAGTTCCGCGCTGCCGACAAGCCACGATTCTCTTGGCTTACGAGATTAATTGCGCTACCATACGCCTTGGCGATGTTGTACGAGCCATCCGTCGAGCCGTCGTTGACGACCACCACATCCGCCTTGCCTGTCTGCGCGAGCGCGGATTCAATCGCCTGCCCTACGGTCGATTCTTTGTTGAATAGCGGGATGATGATACTGACCGTCATTCGCCCTCCGACTTCTGAAGCCACATGGAATGGCCGACTTGATGTAAAATCTTCGGGCGGTCGTGGTTCAAGTGAGCAAAAAACTCCACAGCCGCTCGCTGGCAGCCGGGCCAATAGTAATAGTCATCGAAGTAGATAAATCCACCCTTCGCCACGTTGTCGTAGAAAGTTTGGAGGCAGAGTTTTTCCGATTCGTACCAGTCGGAGTCAAGGTTGAG
>CAIKJM010000381.1 GCA_903827735.1 uncultured Rhodanobacter sp.
AATTACCTGACGCCCGGCCTGCGCCAGATGGCGGCAGATTTCCGTTCCCAGACCACCGATGCCACCAGTAACCACTGCTGTGCGCTTGCGAGCCGCCGATGCACCCATGCACTTCACCAACATAGTCAGGCTCATGCCGCTTAGCAGCACATGTTGTGCCGCAGCGGATGAAGAAAAAGGAAAAGGTCAAATGCAGCGATAGGACGCCATTCGCCCCGAGGCCGATGCCTGGCTCAGCCCGTTTTTTTGCCACCGCGTCCGGCGGGTGGCTGAACAACCTGCGCGGCCGTATCCATAAAGCCTCGCTGCATCGCTTTCCAAGCATCCATGTTGCGTTCGGTCAGGTCGTTCAGCATGGTCCAGGGCGTCTGACCCATCAGGCTGTTGAGCTGGCTGCGGAACTGTGTCTGCTGATCGAGAAACACCTGCAGGCTGCGCTCCAGATAAGGCCCCATGAAGCCCTGCAGTGAATCGCCGTAGAAACGGATGATCTGGCTGAGCAGCTGCGGAGACAGCATCGGCTGGCCGTCGCCCTCGTTCTCTGAAATGATCTGCAGCAGAACCGATCGCGTCAGATCCTCACCGGACTTGGCGTCGCGTACTTCGAAGTCTTCGTTATCCAGCACCAGCTGACGGACCTCTTCCAGCGTGATGTAGCTGGAGATTTCCGTATCGTAAAGACGGCGGTTCGGATACTTCTTGATGATGCGTTTGGTTTGTGCCATGCCGCACAAGCTAGCAGAAGGTATTGCGCCGCACCAGCCATCCGGCGGAAAAATTGCTGCAGGCGCGTCGCTGCAGCATTGGTGGGCTGCAGGGCTTAGTGCGCTCCTTTGGCGGCGGCATTGCCGAATGGCGGCCGGGCCAGCCACAGCAAGGGGATCAGCAGCACGAAAGTGATGCTGCAGCCCCAGAACACGTCGTTGACCGCCAAGGTTGCCGCTTCCTTGCTGAGCAGCTGCTCGACCACGCTCAGCCCCTGCTTACCAGCCAGCCCTACGCCTTGGAGGTGCTGAAGGAAGGACGTCGCCGCCGGCGATCCGGCCGTGACGTTTTCCGTTAGCGAGGCGTGGTGGAATTCAGTGCGGTGCTGCCACAGGGTCACTGTAACGGCGGTAGAGACGCTGGCACCCAGCGTGCGGAAAAAGTTGGCCAGGCCCGAGGCGCTGGCCACCTGTTCCGGCGGCAGGCCGGAAAGGTAGATCTGGTTCAGTGGAATGAAGAAGAGCGGAATACCGATGCCCATCACCAGGCGCGGCCACACCATGCTGATATACGACGCACTGCTGTCGAATGTGGAAAGCCAGAACGCACAGCTGGCCAGGATCACGAAGGCGGTGCTGATCATTGCCCGCAGATCGAACTTGCCCAGCAGGCTGCCGACCAGCGGCGAGAACAGGAACGCCAGCACGCCGACCCAGGCGCTGGTGAGGCCCGACCAGCTCGCGGTATAACCCAAGGTCGTCTGCAGCCACAGCGGTGACACCACGTTGATGGCGAAGAACGCCAGCATGCCTAACGACATGGCGATGACGCCGATGGTGAAGTTGCGCTGCTTGAACAGTGACAGGTCGATAACCGGGTACTTGGCGTTGAGCTCCCAAACGACCAGGAAAACCAGGCTCACGAGGGCGACCAGGCCGAGCACGAGAATCAATGGCGAGGAGAACCAGTCCTTGTCGTTGCCGTTATCGAGCATGAACTGCAGGCAGCCGATGCCGAGCACCAGCAGCACCAGGCCAATCACGTCGATCGGCGCGTAGACCATTTTCGACTCGCGCTTGCGCAGCAGGAACCAGGTCGACACGGCCGCCATGATGCCGACGGGCACATTGATGTAAAAAATCCACGGCCACGAATAATTGTCGGTGAGCCAGCCGCCGAGAATCGGGCCCAGCACGGGCGCAATCACCACCGTCATTGCCCATAGCGCAAGCGCCATGCCCTGCTTGCTTTTGGGGTAGTTGGCCAGCAGCAGCGACAGCGCCAGCGCCACCATCGGGCCGGAACCGGCGCCCTGCAGCAGGCGCGCGACCACCAGCATAGGCATGCTGGTGACCAAGCCGCACATCATCGAAAACAGCACAAACAGGCCGACGGAGAAGACGAAGGTGCGCACCTCGCCGAAGCGTTTTGCGATCCAGCCGGTCAGCGGCTGCATGATCGCGCTGGCCATCGAGTACGAGCTGATCGCCCAGGTGCCCTCGTTCGGACTCACGCCCAGGCTGCCGGCGATGTGCGGCACGGCGACGTTGACGATCGTCGTATCCAGCACCTCCATGAAGGTGCTGAACGCAACGGCCACCGTCATCAGCGCCAGCATCGCGCCCTGCAAGGGCTTTAGCGGCGGGGCGTCGGCGGGTGTGGCTTCGGAGGAGATGGCGGCCATGGGCTGGACTCGACGTCAGTTCGGGCGGTCGCTGCCGGGTTTGTCTGCGGAGCCGAGGTTGGCCTGGATGACCTTGTCGGCCTCGGCATCAGCCTTGCTGGCCATCTGCTCGTAGACGCTGGTTTCCGCCACCGGCTCGCGCTGGCCCTGCGGCGCCAACACCGGACCCTTGTCGTCGGTGATATCGACAGTAACGTCGCTGGACAGGCCGATGCGCAGCGGATGCTTGTCGAGCTCGTTATTGTCCAGCGCGATGCGCACCGGCACGCGCTGCACCACCTTGATCCAGTTGCCGGTAGCGTTCTGCGCCGGGAGGAGTGAAAACACGCTGCCGGTGCCGGCGCCCAGGCCGATCACTTTGCCGTGGTATTCCACGCCGCCGCCGTAGATATCGGCCTCGACCTTGGCAGGCTGGCCGATGCGGATATGGCGCAGCTGGCTTTCCTTGAAGTTGGCGTCGATCCACAGGTTGTGCAGCGGCAGTACGGTCATCAGCTGCTGCCCGGCCTGCACGCTGTTACCGACCTGCACGCTGCGCTGGGCGACATAGCCGGACACCGGCGCATAGATGGCGTTGCGCTGCGCGGCCACCCACATCGCGCGAAAGTTGGCACGGGCTTGCAGCACGGCCGGATTGTTGGCGATGTCGGTGCCGGAAATCGACGCATGCTGGGCCGACGCCTGCGCCTGGGCGGTGGTCAGCGCGGCACGGGCCTGGGCGACGGCGTCGCGCAGGTGCTGAATGGTCTCCGGCGCTTCGGCCTGCTGCGCGACCAGCGGCAGCCGGCGCTTGAGATCGGCCTCGGCTTTCTTCAGATCCACCGCCCGCTCGGCGACGGCGGCGTCGCTGCCGCTGGCCGAATCGGTTTGCTGGCGGACTTGCCGCACCGCGGATGCCAGCGACGCTTCAGCCTGGGCCAGACGCACGCTGGCGTCGGTGTTGTCCAGTTTGACTAGGATCTGGCCGGCTTCGACGTGCTGGGTGTCGTCGGCAAGAATCGCCACCACGGTACCGGGCACCTGGGCGGAAATGGCCACCTGGTTGCCGCCGACATAGGCATCGTCGGTGGTTTCGCGGGTGGAAAACACCAGCAGCCACAGCAGCAGCCAGATCACGCCGGCGGCGATAAAGATCAGCAGCACGATCAACAGCGTCTTGCGACGCTTAGCCGGATTCTTGGCCGTCATGCCGTTCTCTTTGGTCTCAGCGGTGGCGGCGTTCTGGGGCTGGTCGGACTCAGTGGCGCTCA
>CAIKJM010000382.1 GCA_903827735.1 uncultured Rhodanobacter sp.
CGGCAGGCGTCGCTGATCCGCGCCTATCGCGAGCGCTGGGACGAAATGCTCGGCGGCGCCATGCATGACACCGTGGCCGTGCTCGATGCGCTGCGCCAGCGCGGCGCGCGCGTGTTTGCACTGACCAACTGGTCGCACGATACCTTCGTCATCGCGCGGCAGCGCTATACCTTTCTGCAGTGGTTCGAGGACATCGTGGTTTCCGGCACCGAGGGTGTGATCAAGCCGGATCCGGCCATCTTCAGGCTGCTGCTCGAACGCGGCGGCATTGATCCCGCGCGCGCGGTCTACATCGACGATACGCAGCGGCACGTCGATGCGGCGAAGTCGCTGGGCATGCGCGCGCTGCTGTTTCGCGCTGCGGCGCGTTTGCGGAGCGAGCTTGTTTCGATGGGTTTGCTGGAATCATTACCGGAGGGAGCCAGGCCATGACCACTGCCACGCCTGACGAAGCGCTGCCGCGCGAGCGGCAGCAGTGGATTCTTGAGCGCCTGCGCAGTCATGGCCGCGTGGTGTCGGCGGAGCTGGCGCAGACGTTTCGGGTATCGGAGGACGCGGTTCGCCGCGACCTGCGCGAGCTGGCGGCGCAGGGCCTGTGCAAGCGCGTTTACGGCGGCGCACTGCCGCTTTCCGCAGCATCGACGCCGTTGAAGCAGCGTCGCCATGAACATGCCGGCCAAAAGGCGGCGCTGGCGCGCAAGGCGGTGACGCTCGTGCGTCAGGATCAGGTGCTGCTGATCGATGCGGGTTCGACCAACGCAGCCATCGCCGCGGCCCTACCTGAAAATTTCGGCTTGACCGTGGTGACCAATGCCCCCGACGTAGCGCGGGTCCTGATCGATCGCGAAGGTTTTCAGATCGTGCTGATCGGCGGCCGCATCCATGCCGGTATCGGCGGCGCGGTCGGCGCGCAGGCGATCAAGGACATCGGCCGCATTCGCGCTGATCTCTGCTTTCCTGGCGCCTGCGCCATCGACGCTGAGCAAGGCTTGTGGAGTTTCGACAGCGAGGAAGCATTGCTGAAGCGGGCGATGATCGAGGCCAGCGGCGAGACCGTGGTTGTCGTAACGCAGGACAAGCTGGGCTCCGCGGCGACCTATCAAGTTGCCGACATGAACGAGGTGCATCATCTGGTGATTGAGCACGCGGTGGGTCGTGCGACCCGTGCGGCGTTCACCGCAGGCGGGGTCGCGGTGCATCGGGCGGATGCGGTCAGCGGCTAAAGCTTGGCGATTTCGCACATGCGTAGCCATAAAAAAACCCCGCGCCGGATAAAGGCGCGGGGCCGTCCATTTTTGTAGACCTTGCGCTCAGCGAAAGCTGAGGCAGTCGATTACTGCGGCAGGCGATACCAGGTCTGCGAGCGGCCGAGCAGCGAGAAGCCGATGTAGCCGCGCACGTCCATTTTCTGGCCGCCGTTGTCGAGCGTGAGCTTAACCTTGTAGACCTTGCCGGTTTTCGGGTCGAGAATCTTGCCGCCGTCCCAGACATCGCCGTCTTTCTTGACGCCGGACATGATCGTCATGCCTTCGACCGGCTGATCCTTGAGCGCGCCCTCGCACAGCACGCATTTAGGATGCTCGCCGCCACCTTTGGCGATTTCTTCCGGGGACAGGTTCATGATCTGCAGCACCTTGCCCTGGAGCGTTCCTCCATTATCGGTGATCTCGATGACCGACTTCTGCTTGCCCGAGACATCGTCTATCTGCTTCCATTTTCCGACTGGCGAGTCGGTGGCCGCCATGGCGGTTGCGGCCGCCAGCAACAGGCTGGTGGCGAATGCTATGCGAAACACTTGCTTCATGGTATTTCCTCCCGTACGAAAGCGTATGGATGCAGAGTGACCAGCCGTCGGGAAGCGGTCAAGTTGCACTGCGCAAAGACTGATTTTTCACACATGGCCGGCCTGTATGGTGCCGACTGGCATAATGCGCAGCTGACTCTTTCCGATTGCTTATAGCGTATGAATGTCTCTATCGAAGCCCTGGTTCGCCGCGTTCTCGCCGAGCAAACCGATCCACACACGGGCGCCCCCTTGGTCGACGCCGTGCGCGCCATTGGCGTCGACGGCGGCCGTGTTTCCGTCGATCTACAGCTGGGATACCCCGCTGCCGGTGCTATCCATGCACTGAGCAGGCGTGTCCAGCAAGCGCTCCAAGCCGAGCCGACCATCGAGTCGGCGGCGGTGTCGGTTACCAGCCGCGTTCATGTCCACAAGGTGCAGGGCACGCTCGCACCGTTGCCAAACGTCAAGAACATCATCGTCGTGGCGTCGGGCAAGGGCGGCGTGGGCAAGTCCACCGTCTCGGCCAATCTGGCGCTGGCGCTGCAGGCGGAAGGCGCCAAGGTGGGCGTGCTGGATGCGGATATCTACGGTCCCAGCCAGCCGCGTATGCTCGGCGTTAGCGGCAAGCCCGAATCGCCGGATGGCAAGGTCATCATCCCGATGCAGGCGCACGGCCTGTCGGTGATGTCGATCGGCTTCCTGGTCGAGGAAGACACGCCGATGATCTGGCGTGGCCCGATGGTGACCCAGGCGATGATGCAGCTGCTGACCGACACACGTTGGGAGCAGTTGGACTATCTGATCGTCGATCTGCCGCCCGGCACCGGCGATATCCAGCTGACCTTGTCGCAGAAAGTGCCGGTGGCCGGCGCGGTGATCGTCACCACGCCGCAGGACATCGCGCTTTTGGACGCGCGCAAGGCGTTGAAGATGTTCGAGAAGGTCGAGGTGCCGGTGCTGGGCGTCGTGGAAAATATGGCGACGCACGTGTGCTCGAACTGCGGCCACGAGGAACATATTTTTGGCGAAGGCGGCGGTGCGCGCATGGCCGAGCAATACGGCGTGCCGTATCTGGGTTCGCTGCCGCTGGATATCCGCATTCGCGAGCAGGCCGATGGCGGTACGCCGACGGTCGTGGCCATGCCGGATTCCGATCTGGCCGCCCGCTATCGCGAGATTGCCCGAAACGCGGCCGGGCGCCTTTCACGGCAGCCGCGCAACAAGTCGCTGGGATTGGGCAAGATCGTGGTGCAGGGGGCGCCGTAGCCTGGCGCGCAAGCCATTTCGCTCCGGTCAGTAGGGTTCACTGGACCGATTCGCGGAAGATGAGTCGCGGCATGGTATTTTCCGCATCTTGACGTCAGACCGGTGTGCCGCTGTCGTCCGACTGACCAACTGGAGCGCGTGTGAGCATCAAACCCGACAAGTGGATTCGCCGCATGGCGGAGCAACAAGGCATGATCGAGCCGTTCGAGCCTGGCCAGGTCAAGTTGCGGGATGGCCAGAAGCTGGTGTCCTACGGCACGTCGAGCTACGGCTATGACGTGCGCTGCGCCAACGAATTCAAGATTTTCACTAACATCAATTCGACCATCGTCGACCCCAAGCATTTCGACGCGGGCAGCTTTGTCGACGTGACGGCCGATGTCTGCATCATTCCGCCCAATTCGTTCGCCCTGGCGCGGACGGTCGAGTACTTCCGCATCCCGCGCAAGGTACTGACCATTTGCCTCGGCAAAAGCACCTACGCGCGCTGCGGCATCATCGTCAACGTGACGCCGCTGGAGCCGGAGTGGGAGGGCCACGTGACGCTGGAATTTTCCAACACCACACCGCTGCCGGCGCGCATCTACGCCAACGAAGGCGTGGCGCAGATGCTATTTCTTGAATCCGATGAGGAATGCGAAACCAGCTACAAGGATCGCGGCGGAAAATATCAGGGCCAGCAGGGCGTCACGCTGCCACGGACCTGAGCCATCGCCTCCCACGCCTGAACGGCCTTTGTAAAGGCCGCTGCCATTGCCGCAGCCGGGCGCTACACTTCAACCGATTAATCGATTCACCGCACGGGAGACTTGCATGATCCGTTTTTCCACACTGCTGAAGCGCGCTACGGCCGCGATCATGCTTGGCAGCCTTATACTGCTTTCTGGTTGCCACATGTTTGGTGGCGGCACTAAAGAGGTAAGCACCGCCTCGATGAAGGGGCAGTTCGACACCACTATCCAAGCCTACAAAGAAGGGCAGTTTTTAGTTGACGGTGCCGTCTTGTCAGCTATCGACACTGGCAGTCACTTTGCCTATCTGAAGGATCAAGGCAAATTGCCAAAGACGGTGTTGTTAACGGCTAGCGATGACTCGAAAATTCGTAAGTTGCATCTCGAGTACATGGCGCGCATGCAGCTCGATTACGGTTTTCGAGTCTACTACGATGACAAGGGCACGCTGAAAGAGATCAATCCAGTGGATACGAAAGCGCGTATCTTGGAAGATCACCATGAAAAAGCGCCTGTTGGCTCCGATTCCTCTCCCCAGGATCACACGGGTGCCCCCGGCGGTCACTGATCAGAAATAGCTGTCTCGATAAAGGCCTGCATTGACCTTGCAGGTCTCTTTTTGCTTGATGCCAAAACTCAGTCGAGCTGGCAAGCTAAAAGAAAATCAGTCGATAGCACCGGCCGAAAGCTTACGATCCACGTTCGTGGCAATGGCGGTACGCAGCGCAATCTCCAGCCCACGCGCGACATCGGCCCGCGCCATGCTGGCCGCGCCTCGAAGGTGCGCTGCCTGCTCAGGCAGGTAAGGAATATGGATAAAGCCCGCACGCACGCCGCGCCGTTTCGATGCCAGATGCAGCATGGCGTAGGCGATGTGGTTGCAGACGTAGGTTCCCGCCGTCTGCGATATCTCCGCGGGCAATCCGTTTGCGTGAAGTGCGGCAAGCATGGCCTTAATCGGTAGCGTGCTGAAATAAGCTGCCGGGCCATCGGCGATCACCGGCTCATCCAGCGGCTGCGAGCCGGCGTTGTCAGCAATGCGCGCGTCCTGCACGTTAATGGCGACGCGTTCGATCGATAGCTGGGTACGACCGCCCGCTTGGCCCACACCGAGCAAAATAACCGGGGCGATCTCGCGCACGGCCGTCTTCAAGACGCGCAGCGATCCGGCGAATTCGGTCGGCAGCTGACGGGCCAAGATGCGATGCCCGCCGATGCGCTTTCCGTCCAACGTGCGCACCGCCTCCCACGACGGGTTGATGCTTTCCCCGCCAAACGGATCGAAGCCGGTCAGCAAAATGCGGGGCAGATCCTGGTTGGCGGTCTTTGGCATCGTCGGTGATCGAATCAGCGGAACACCAACAGATACATCAGCATGACGTTGGCGGCAAGAATCGCCATTGCGCTGCCTAGCTGCGCACGGATCACGCCATAAGGGCTGCGCAGTTCCAGCAGGGCGGCCGGCACCAGATTGAAGTCGGCAGCCATGGGCGTCAACAGCGTGCCGCAATAGCCGCACAGCATGCCCATCGAGCCGAGAATCGCCGGATTCGCGTGATGCTGCTGAATCAGCAGCGGCAGACCGATGCCGGCCATCATCACTGGAAACGCGGCGAAAGCGTTGCCCATGATCACAGTGAAGATCACCATACCCAGCGCGAACGCCAGCAGGCAGGCGAGCGCGCTGCCGGTAGGCAGCCAGGCGCTGGTGAGCCCGGAAATCGCGTTGCCGACGCCACTCTGGGTGAACACCTGGCCTAGCGCAGCCAGCAGCAGCGGCAACACGGTCGCCCAGCCAATCGCGTCGAGCAAGCGTCGGCCTTCGAAAAATCCGTCTTGCATCGGTGCGCGGGTGACGCGCGCGGCGGCGACCAGTGCGATGACGCAGGCGAGTGCCAGGCCGGTCAGTACCATCTGCGGTTTGGCAAATACGGCGTCGCCCATGATCGCCAGATGCGGGCCAAGCAGCGCGATCAGCAGGGTCACCAGCGGAATTAGCAGCGCGGGTAGGAAGAGTTTGTGGCCAAGTCGAAGCGCCGATTGCCGGCGTGCTTCGTTGCCGACGTCCTGCGCATGCGTTACACGCCTCAATCGAGGCGCCAGCAGCGCGAGCACGATCACGCCGCCGCCGGCCAGCTGCGCGGGCAGATCGTTGCCCGCCGCCTGCTGTGCCAGCACCGCGTCGCCGCTGGCAAAAAGCAGGCCCAGCAGCAGCCAGAACGCGGCGCGCCAGCGCTGGCGATCGCGCAGATTGCGCACTCCCGCGTAAAGCAGAAAAGCGGCGATCAGCCAGTAAGCGTATTCAACTCGCAGCATGCTCAGCCGTCCTTTGACGCAGGCACGTCGTCGGCCCGGCGCTGCAGCCGACGCTGATAAAGCCAGACGCGCGCCGACTGAATGACGAAGGCGGCTACCGCTGTTGGAAGCGCCCACAGGGCAATCGCCAACGGCGAGAGCTCGATGCCGTGCTGGGTATAGAACGCCTGGATCAGCAGCACGCCGCCCAGCGCGATAAACACATCCTCGCCGAAGAAGCGGCCGACGTTGTCGGTAGCGGCGGCGATGGCGCGCACTTCGTCGCGATCGGCAACGCTCAAAGCAGGCAGGATTTTCTCCGCGGCCGCTTCGCTCATTGGCGCCAGCAGCGGGCGCACCGTTTGCGGTGCACCGGCCACGCCGGTCAGCCCGAACATCGCTAGCACCTGGCGCACAAGCAGGTAGCCCATCAGCAGCCGCGTCAGGCTCAGGCCGCGTAGCTGACCGATCCAGCGCTGCGCGTGTTCGCGTAACCCGGCACGCTCGAGCAGGCCGATCACCGGTAGGGTCAGCACAAAAAGCAGCAGCAGGCGGCTGGAGACGAAGCTCTTGCCCAGCAGCGCGAGCAGCGCCAGCGGGGTGATGCCGGCCAGCAAACCGCTGGACAGTGCTGCGCACACGACAACCGGCACCGGATTGAAGCGCAGCAGAAAGCCGATCACGATGACGGCGATGCCGAGCAGCGGCCAGTAGTTCATCGGCCCGCCTCGGGGATGGTCGTAGCCTCGGGTAACGACGTCGACGCGGCCAGCATCAGTGCGCGCCCGGCGCGCTGATGTGCACGCCTGCCGCCAGCAGGGCTTCGCGCAACCGGCTGGCGAACATCAGCGCGTGCGCGCCGTCGCCGTGCAGGCATAGCGTGTCCGCGTGCAGGGATACGTTGCTTCCATCGTTGGCGGTGACATGACCGTGCTGTGCAATAGCGATCGCTTGTGCTGTCGCGGCGTCTACGTCGTCGATCACGGCACCGGCTTCGCCACGCGGCTGCAGCGAGCCGTCGTGGCGATATTGCCGGTCGGCAAACGCCTCGCTCGCCACCGGTAAACCGATCGCCTTGGCCGAATCGATTAAGGCAGAATTGGCCAGGCCGAATAATCGCAGCTGCTGATCGAACTGATGCACGGCGTGAGCAATGGCGTCGGCGAGGGCCTTGTCGCGCGCGGCCATGTTGTACAGCGCGCCGTGCGGTTTGACGTGCGCCAGCCGCGCACCGGCCGCGACCGCAAAGGCGTGCAGGGCGCCAATCTGGTACAGCGTCATCGCGTGTACTTCGGCCGGCGTCACGCGCATCTCGCGCCGGCCGAAACCCTGCAGATCGGGCAAGGACACATGCGCGCCGATCGCCACGCCGTGTGCTGCGGCTTGCGTGACGGTGTACTGCATGATCGTGGGGTCGCCGGCATGGAATCCGCAGGCGATGCTGGCCGAGCTGATCAGCGCCAGCAGCGCGTCATCGTCGCCCATGCGCCAGGCGCCGAACGATTCGCCGAGGTCGCAGTTAAGGTCGATACGTTTCACCAGGGATCCCACTCCGTTTCATTCGCTCAGTGTGCCGTCTGCTTCAGCCGGCGCTCGATCGTCGAGATCAGCTTCGCCAGCCGCTGCTCACGTTCGTGCAAGCGCCGCACGGCCTCGTCCAGCGTACTCTGGCGAAAGCATACGGCATCACCGGGGCGACGCTGCGCCAGCCGGGGCAGGTCCGCTGCGGCTATCTGGCCAATGCGCGGGTAGCCGCCGGTGACCGGCGCTTCAGCCAGCAGGGCAATCGGCTGGCCGGACGGGGGTAACTGCAGCGTGCCGGGCAGGGTGGCTTCGGAAATCAGTTCCAGCGGCTGGCGCAGGCTGAGCGTATGGCCGTCCAGACGTCCGGCGGTGCGGTTGCTGTCCTTGCTCAAAATGAACTTTCCAGCATGCAGAGTCTGCTGCGATGTCTCGTCCAGAAGGTTCGAGTGTTTGCCCGGCAAAAGCGCCAGCGGCTGCAAGGCGAAGTCGAACCACGGATGCGGGTCGATGCCCCAGGGCAGCGACGTCAGCTTGTCGTTGTCGCGCGCCGATGCCACCGATGTGCTTGCGCCGATCGGCAGCTCGTCACCCGCGCGCAGCGCCCGGCCGTCGGCATGGCCGAGCCTGGCATGCAGATCCGTGCTGCGGCTGCCCAATACTTTCGGCACGTCGAAACCGCCGCCCACGGCCAGATAGCTGCGGCAGCCGACCGACATGCCTCCAAGCTCCAGCACGCTGCCGGCGGGTAGCTGGCAGCGAGTCCACATCGGGATCGGTTGGCCGTCGACCGACGCCTCCATCGTCGCGCCGGTCAGCGCGACGACAGTTGCTTTGGTGAACTTCAAACTAGGTCCGAGCAAGGTGCATTCGATCGCCGCCTCGCCTCTGAAGTTGCCGACCAGCGCGTTGGCCAGTTGCCAGGCTGGGCCATCCATCGCGCCCGAGCGCCCTACGCCCAGCGCCGCATGGCCCGGGCGACCGGCGTCCTGCAGGGTGCTCAAAAGCCCAGGCTTGAGGACGATAACGCTCATGCGGATCGCGCTTCGGTGAGTCGCTGAAAGGTCGCGAGATCGATTGCGCGGAACTGAAGCCGATTGCCGGCGGCCAACAGCGATGGAGAATCGACAGCGGTATCGAACAGCCGCAGCGGCGTGCGGCCGATCAGCTGCCAGCCGCCGGGCAGCTCGGCCGGATAGATACCGGTCTGTTGGCCACCGATGGCGACGCTGCCGGCCGGCACGCGCTGGCGCGGATCGGCTCGCCGCGGCACCGCCAGCCCCGGATCGAGCCCGAGAAGATAGGGAAAGCCGGGCGCGAAGCCGAGCATCGCGACCCGATATGCCACTGCGCAGTGACGCGCAATGACGTCCTCGATGGAAAAGCCGGTGAGCGTGGCGACCTCGCTCAGGTCGGGACCGTCGTAGAGCACGGGTATCTCGATCAGCTCGGATTCGGCGGCCGCCATCGACAGGTCTGCCAGCGCGGCAATAACGGCATCGCCCAGCTGCTGATGCGGCGAGTGTCCTTCGAGCGGCGGCCATTGTGCGGGATCAAAACGCAGTAGCAGGCTGGCATAGGCCGGTACGTACTCCAGCGTGGGCAACCGCTGCCGCAGATGCGCTGCCGCGACGTGCACGCGGGCGTTGAGGGAAGGGTCGATCGTGTCGCCGAAGCGCAGCAGCAGGGCATCCTCCGCCA
>CAIKJM010000383.1 GCA_903827735.1 uncultured Rhodanobacter sp.
GCGGCGGCGAAGCCGTCCGCCTTGAACGAATTGTTAGAGGGCATGCTAGGCGATTACTGGTACGCCGACTATGTACGGCGGAAGCCCGTTAGGGTGCCGCTGCATGAAGCGTCCAAAGTTCGCTTGGTATTCAGGACCCTGCTCAGCAGTGGCCAGCCAACTGACTGCGCCGTCGCACACGTCGTGGCAGAACAGCCGGACATCCAGGTTCAACGCATCGTTCATTACGTTGTTGTGGAAGACATTGGTGGTAGCGCCTGGCTCTACAAACAAGATCCGTGAATACGTGCTCTTTGGGTGCTGGGAACTGCCTTGGTGGAGGATGGAACACCGGTAGTAGTAGCAATCCGCCCCACTCAGCGACGGCACGCGCTCCGGGCCTACCGTGTACTTGGGCGCCACATACTCATCGAACCAAGCGATGTAGCGATTGCGGTTAGTTTGGCCATCGCCCGAGGACATGGCCGCACAGATGTCTGGCAAGGCCAGTGCCGCGAAGAGGCTTAGGTAGTAGGCGCGCGAATCGGCGGCTTCTCTTGCTTGTTCGATCAGGGTGCGCATGTGTTTCCAATGCCCGCTAACGCTGGAGTTAAGCGGCGGCGTAGCCGTCCGCCTTGAACGAGTTGTTAGGTGATCCTACGGCAGGGATTGAACTTCGACTACAGCAGTGGCGCGATTTACCGTGACGGAGAACCCGCAGTCTGGGGCCGGGTTCTTGCATACATAAAGAAAGAACCACTCTTTCCCGTCTTCACTGAGATCGTTGGTAGGCGGGTACGGGAGGAGCGAGTATCTTTTTAGATCGTAGCCGTGTTCGATTGCTGCGTGTCGAGCGATAAGTAGGGCCTTGTCATGCGTAACTGGCCCATGATGTGAAGACCCTTGAGCGAATGCCTGTGTAAGAAAAAGCACCAAGAGTAACGCTGGGGAGACCCTCAAATTCATGATGGCACCTAACGCTTGAGTTAAGCGGCGGCGAAGTCGTCCGCCTTGAACGACTTGTTAGGCCGCCCGCTACACATTGTGCCGAGGATACCAAACGCCACGAAAAACCATAGGCCCAGAATTTGGAACGACATGCTTTTGATCGAGCTCTGCAAAAGCAATGTTTTGCACGACAGTGGTGAACTGAACTGCTTTTGGTGGATAACCAAATTGATGCAATAACTGCTCAGCTTCCACCTGTGTTGAAGCCGTTACGCCGAAGCCGAGACCCTTAGTGACGTTGAACCAGAATGGGATGAGCATTGAAGGGCTAACGCTGGAGTTAAGCGGCGGCGAAGCCGTCCGCCTTGAACGAGTTGTTAGGCCTCCTTAGTAAGGCATCGACTGAGTATCTGAGCCTTGTAGTACGGACCATCGTTGCTTAAATCGTGCTGCGGAGTATCAAATTTAACCCAGTAAGAGTAATCCACGCCTTGCACAGTTTGAATGGATTCCGGAGCGCTGGATATCACCCCAAGACAATCATCGCGCCACCCGCCGCCGATGGCTGAGACCATGACGCGCGTGCCGATAGCAAAATCTTGCCTCATTGCACCAGGGCTATACGGGTCGCTCACTTAGTTTCCTTGCGGCCTAATGCTGGAGTTAAGCGGCGCGCGGTACGTGCATCCGCTTGGACGAGATGTTAGGCCGCCGAATGTAACGACAGGCAGCCGCTAAAGCGATGCTGAAAGTGAGCATGAGTGAAAAGATGATCCAGAACAACAGGCCTGCGAACGGTTCAGGGCCTTTGAAGATGTTGGAATAATAGCTGCTGTCGAAGAGAGCCAGAACGTGTGGGAGGAACACGGTGATAATTGGTGTCGGGACCGGAGCCGCCAAAACTGAAAAGGATGAGGCAAGACCCGCGATGGCCCACCCAGAACGCACACCTTTACGACGCATCGAACGAGCTGCGAAGAAAATGCCAACAAGAACGGGGAGGCAAGAACGGCCCACAGCAGCAATAAAGCCACCGATATTGTCAACGCTTGCAGAAAATAGCCCATGGCGGTCTAGCACCTGAGTTGAGCGGCGGCGGAGCCGTTCGCCTTGAACGAAATGTTAGGCGTTGCCTTTTGCCTTCTGTAATAGATATTCGAGTCCAAAGCCACAAACAGCTCCTGCGATGCCCCAAAAATAAGAAACTGGAATGGTGATCATGGCCCACATTTTTGACTCGGGATCAGCCGGGTAAATCCAGGTCATGAACGCGATCACTATTGGAACGAAAACCCCACCCAACGCCATGCTGACAACGGCTCCATTCCCGCGCTTTCGGAGGTAGATGGCCGCCAGCAAAAAGCCAAGAATGCATACAATCAAAACCATCATGTGCTGACACCTTTCCTATACAGCCTAACGCTTGAGTTAAGCGGCGGCGAAGCCGTCCGCCTTGAACGAATTGTTAGGGCCCGCTTGCGAGAAGCTAACCCATTGGTCCCCGACAAAGACGTAGCCGGGAAATCCGAGATCCCGCCAACGGCGCTCAAGAATTGCCACTGCTTCTACACTCGTACCCTCAACGTGAATGTCCGAGTCATGGCAGAAATGCATGCCGAATCTTTTGTCTACGGCCTCAATGTACAGATCTCCGCGGGACATATTGAAGCCTATGCGCGTTCCCTCGGAAACAACCCATCTTGGAATTGTATCTGGTGAGAGCAGGGCAACTTTGTAAAGCTCATCCATTGGCCCGTCGCAGCCAAAGCCAAAATACGCTTCAACTTGGCGTACGCCAAAGTCCAGCAACATCTCTGGAAGAGCGGCTAACTCTTCAGCCATCTGGACTTCCGACAAGATGCCGCTGGTTACTTTCATGTGGGTCCTAACGCTGGAGTTAAGCGGCGGCGCAGCCGTTCGCCTTGAACGAGATGTTAGCCCCCATTCCTAGAAGCAAGGATGCTCATCTTGAATCTCTCAGGAACCGCTACGGCCGCTTCATTCTCTCGCTCAAGTTGCTTCCTAAGCTCTTCGAGGTTGTCGTTTGGGCCAACGCCGGTTGCGGCGCGATCCTCGCAGTCTCTGCGCAATGCATCAAATCTGCACGCTGTGGACTTATGGTCCGCAGCTCGCAATGAGTAGTTGGCAAATGTTTGAACTGACGCAAAGACAACAGAAAATATATTGAGAACCACGGCTAATGAGCGTTGCCAGAATTCTGGCGAGGTATTAAGTGTAACGACTATGCCGCAACCAACAGCTGCTGCTAGAACAGCTGATGAAAGTCCGAAAAATAGGTGCATTCTCTCCGCGTAACGAGCAGCGTCGTAATGGGCGTCGGCCGCAGCTCCGCACTCCCTTTTCCATTGCTCAACAAGTATGGACTTTGGATTTGTCATGCGAGGAGATCCCTTCCGTATGGGGGGCTAACGCTGGAGTTAAGCGGCGGCGGAGCCGTCCGCTTGAATGACTTGTTAGGACGGCGGCCCGCCACGCCGAGGTATGGCTGCACGATAGCGCTGCCTTTGATGCCCGGCAATGCCTTGAGGGTGATGGCGTGCGCAAGCAGAACGCGCGGCTAGCGACGAACTCGATGACGCCGAGCTTCGCGCGCGATGCAGTGCAGAGGGAGGCGAGACACTAAAACGCGCGCAGCATGCGAGACACGACAGAGCCACGAAGTAGGTCAATGCACGCTGGCCCACAACACCCCCCGTGTGGAACGCAAACCTGACGATGCGGAGCAAACACAAAAGAAAAATGCTCTGCCGCCTAACGCTCGAGTTAAGCGGCGGCGAAGCCGTCCGCCTTGAACGAGTAGTTAGGCTTTGCCGCTGCCGGATAGTAGGCCGAGCAATGATAGGCGCGAACCGACGGCGACAATGCCGAGAAAAAATGGAACTACCAAACCCCAGAACACACAAGGCCAGTATCCAGCACGATCCTGCACGTATGGGCGTGTGGCGCGAAAAAAGCTCCAAAAAAATAGTGGCAATGCGATGAGCACAAAAATAGCGTAGGGTAGCCAAGCGAGTCAGATACGCCTCCACCATAGAAGAACACGAATGGAAAACCCCATGCGGGCATAAAACTACGCCAATGCGTTTTTGCTATACCCGAAAGGCTTGTTGATTGGCCAGATTCCATCTGTGAAGCCTAACGCTGGAGTTAAGC
>CAIKJM010000384.1 GCA_903827735.1 uncultured Rhodanobacter sp.
TCGGCTTCGATAAACGCACGCGCAAAATCCGGGGCGGGCACAAAATTGCGCCTCAGCGGTTTGGGCAGGCCGCGGATCAGCTCGGCGACTTTTTCACCCAGCAGACCGGGCACCAGCCACTCGCAGCGCGCGGTCGGCAGCGCGTTCAACATCGCCAGCGGCAAATGAAGCGTCACGCCATCGGCTTCGTCGCCGGGCGTGAAGCGGTATTCGAGGCGGTATCGCTTCGGCGGAATCTCCAGCATCGCCGGAAAGGCCTTGGCATCGAGCCCAAGCCCGCCAACCATCACATCATCCAGCGACCAGCGCAGCGCGGCCTGCTCGGCCGGCCGCGCCTTGCGATACCACGCGTCGAGCGCACGGTTGCTGGCGATCTCTTCGGGGATCTTGCCTTCAAAGAAAGCGACGAGATCGTCTTCGTGCCGGATCAGGCCCTCGCGCCGCTGCTTCGCCTCGATGCCGAGGGCTTCCTCGAGCACACGCTGGTTGGCGCGCACAAAATCCGCCCGGCTGTCGATATCGCCGCGGGTCAGCGCCTCGCGCAGGAAGATCGCGTGCGCCAGGGGTGGATCCTGCCGCTGAAACGTCACCGGCCGCTTCTCGACCAGCACCAGCCCGAACAGGCTGACCTGTTCGTACGCCACCACGCAGCCGCGCTTCTTCGACCAGTGCGCGTCGCGGCAGCTGGCGCGCAGCAGATGCGCCGCCTGCTGCTCGACCCACAGCGGTTCGATGCGCGCATTCATCATGCCCCACACGCGACCGCCCACATCCAGGATCTGCGCGGAAAAAATCCAGGCGGGCGGCACTTTCGACAAAGAGGAACCCGGAAAAACGTGAAACTTTCTTTCGCGCGTGCTGCGATACACGCCCTTGTCGTCCTTGTGGCCGACCTGCGTCGGCAGCCCGGCAAGCAGGCTGCGATGCACCGATTCGAATAACGCCTCGCCCTTGTCGACGGGCTTGGTAGCCGGCATGGCAGCGCCCTGCTCAGCAGCACCATGATGCGCCATTGCCTGAAAGACTTTCGCCGCGGGTTTTTCAGCTACCGCAGGCGCGTGGCGGCCCCGTCGACGGCGTCCCGATCCCTGCGACTGGCCGGCTTCCTGCTGCGGCGCGCGCGCGTCAACGTCATTGGCGGTCGCCTCACCATCTTGCCGCCACCCCAACTCCTGCACCACCAGCAACAGCTGCCGATGCAGCTCGCGCCACTCGCGCATGCGCATAAAGCTGAGAAAATGGCGCGAGCACCAGTCGCGCAGCTTGGACTGGGTCAGCTCTTCGTGCACGTCGTGATAGGCGCGCCACAGGTTCAGCACGCCGACAAAATCCGACTTCGGGTCGGCAAACAGCGCATGCGCCGCGTCGGCCTGCTGGCGCGCATCGGACGGGCGCTCGCGCGGATCCTGCACGCTGAGAAAGCTCACAATGGTCAGCACGTCGCGCAGAGAACCAAGCTTTTCGCCTTCGACCAGCATGCGCGCCAGCTGCACGTCGATCGGAATTTTCGCCAGCATGCGGCCGATGGCCGTGAGCTTGCGCGACTCGTCGATGGCCGAAATTTCTGCCAGCCGGCGATAGCCGTCGGTAACCACGCGCGGATCGGGCGCGTCGAGAAATGGGAAATCTTCCACTTCGCCCAGCTGCAGGGCGAGCATGCGCAGAATCACGTTGGCCAGCGACGACCGCAGCAGCTCGGGGTCGGCAAATTCGGCCCGACTGGCGTAGTCCGCCTCGTCATAAAGCCGATAGCAGATGCCGGCCGACACGCGGCCGCAGCGGCCCTTGCGCTGGTCGGCCGCCGCCTGGGCAATCGGCTCGACGTGCAGCCGCTCGAGCTGGCTACGCTGGCTGTAACGCTTGACTCGCGCGGTGCCCGTATCGATCACGTAGCGAATACGCGGCACCGTCAACGAGGTTTCGGCCACGTTGGTGGCCAGCACTACGCGGCGCTTGTTGCCGGGCTTGAACACGCGATCCTGATCGCCCGCTGATAGCCGCGCGTACAGAGGCAGGATCTCGGTCTCTCGATACTGCCGACGTGACAGCAGCAGATGCGCGTCGCGGATCTCGCGCTCGCCGGGCAGGAACACCAGCACGTCGCCGCGCGGATCGTCGTGGCTGATTTCATCCAGCACCGCGGCGATATGCTCAGCGCTGCCCTGCTGCATGTCCCGGCTGCCGCGCGAGGATTCCGACGCGGCCCCGATCTGATCGATCGAGCGCCAGCGCACTTCCACCGGAAACGCGCGGCCTTCCACCGACACGATCGGCGCACCCTCGAAATGCTCGGCGAAACGGGCGGTGTCGATGGTCGCCGAAGTGACGATGATCTTCAGCTCGGGACGCTTTCTCGCCAGCCGCTTCAGGTAGCCCAGCAGAAAATCGATGTTGAGGCTGCGCTCGTGCGCCTCGTCGATGATGATGGTGTCGTAATGGCTAAGCCAGGGATCGCCCTGCGTTTCGGCTAGCAGAA
>CAIKJM010000385.1 GCA_903827735.1 uncultured Rhodanobacter sp.
CGTGCCACCCGTTGTGCCGGCTGTGGTGCCGCCGCTCGTGCCGCCCGAGGTTCCGCCGGTCGATGAGCCGGTTGTTCCTCCACCGGGCGAGGTCGATGTGGAGACTTTGAAAATCGCAGATGAAAAAGCCGCGTGACGTGGGTTCAGCAATTCAATCTGACCGGAGTTTGCCGCTGATGGAACCGTCAACTGCGCTTGTCCGTCGTTTATCACTTTCAAAGAGCTCGTCAGTACATTGCCGATCCAGGCCTGGCTGGTCCCCGAGAAGCCACTCCCAAAAAGATCGATGACCGTGCCCCGCGGTCCGGTTGTCGGCTTGAAGCTCTGAATGACCTGTTGCGGATAGGTGCTCGCCGGCGGCGTGATCACCAGCGCTTGCGTCGAAAATGCAGAGTGGAGTGCATTGAGAACGGCAATCTTTCCGGTGACGGCATCGGCCGGGATTGCGATCTGGACCTGACGATCGCTTACGATCTTAAGCGTCGCATCGTGTGCTGAGCCGATCCAGGCGCTGGTCGATCCGGTAAAGCCCGCGCCGTTTACAGTGACAACGCTACCGGCAGACGCAATGGTCGGTGAGAAGGTTGTAATGGTTTGCTGGGGAAGGGCGGCAACCGCATTGAGTGACGAACACGCAAGCATGGCAATGCCGACAACACGAAACGTAGTGTTCATTTGAAATATCCATGATGTGGAAGTTGGAACTTGAGGAGTCAAATTCCCGCATCATGGAGGCTCGCGCGACGACAGATTAACCGTGAACGTCTGATCCTCATGCTGAGGAACAATCGGTATCAGAAAGCCGCGCGCGATCAAGTACTGCACCAGAAGCATGAAGTCGATCGCGTGAGCGACTGCTATTCGGTGGCGCCGAACCAGCGCCCGCTCGGGGCAATTCCATACGGTATGCCTTTCGCAATTCACGAATGCCGCCGTTCGCCCAACAGGCCCAACAGGCCCGACAGCGGACTGCACGACGCTTGGGTCGGGATATGGACGTCAGCTGTGGGCGCGAGACTGAGATTGAAAAGACGCTGAAGTTCGCCCTTTAAGATGAATGCGGTTTCTGAGCGCCTTCCGCACGGGAACAAAGCGCATCGCCGGCATTCGTACGGGTTGGCAACTGCATTCGCCTTCCCTTGAGCAATGATCCTCGTCGGGTCGAACGAATAACGAGAACGTGATATCGGGCGAGGCCGGGCGGCTGAATTGCTGTAGCAAGCGACGGACGATTTGAAGCGGGAGAATCCAGAGCGATGCGTGAGCCGCGTGCCGTCAACGAGCAGATGCTTATGCGGCTGTAGCGAGCTGCGACGATGTGTGCGAGTTAGGCGAGGGTGATTCCAATGAAACTCGAATCCGGCGCTTTGTTGTTGTACGTCATCAATTGATGACGAGACGACGGTGGGGATGCCGCGCATCGACAAGGCCCATCGTCGAACCTCAGATCCTCGGCTGCCGTGAGCCTTGAGTTCCGCAGCCGCAGACAAGGTCCGCGAAGCGTCGCGCCCGCTAGGACGCATCGGAACGCTCCCAA
>CAIKJM010000386.1 GCA_903827735.1 uncultured Rhodanobacter sp.
AGGCATCCTGGCCATTGCCACGCAGGCGGCCGGTGCGGCGCACGAACTCAACACGCCGCTATCGACCATGCTGACGCTGCTGCCGGAACTGCGCCGCGATTACGCCGCCGACCGTCTGTTATCCGAAGATCTGCTGCTGCTGCAGGATCAGGTCAACCGCTGCCGCACCATTCTTCGCGAGATGGTGGCCTTCGGTAAAGCACAGCTGTCGCAAGAACCGGAGCGGCTGACCGTCGCCCAGTTTATCCACGGCTGCCTGGAGCGCTTTCAGCTGCTACGGCCCGAAGCCGACATCTCGCTGGTGCTGGACGACAACACCGCGCGCACCGTGCTGCGCACTCCCCCCGGCTTACGCCACGCCCTGCTCAACCTGCTCAACAACGCGGCCGACGCATCGGCCAGCCGCAGCTCCCAGGTGGTCGCACTGATCGTGCTGCGCGAGGGCAGCTGGCTGCAGCTGTGCGTGCGGGACGAGGGGCCGGGCTTTGCCGTCACCGGCGAACTGGCCCTGCTTGGCGAGTCGCAGAAGCAGACCGGCCTCGGCATTGGCCTAGCCCTGGCCGAAGCGACAGCCGAGCGCCTCAACGGCGAGCTGATCGCCGGTAATACCGAACACGGCGCGGAAATGTGCCTGCGCCTGCCGCTGGCCGTCATCGCCGACCGCTAAATAATTGGTGGTTTTGTCGGGGTAATGACGGCGACGACGTGAAAGCGACGCCGCATGAGTCCACAATACCCGCTGATCCGTCTGGAAGAAGCGCCGCCATGAATGATTCCGCCAACCTCGCATCGAACGCCGCCGCATCGGGCGCCTCCACGTTGGCCCCAGCAACGATCACCCGGCCCCTGCTGCTGATCGACGATGACGCCACCTTCGTGCGCGTACTGGCGCGGGCGCTGGCATCGCGCGGATTCGAAGTGCTCACCGCCACCAACTTCGACGAAGCGCGCGCGCTCTCGCGCCGGCACCATCCGCGCTATTGCGTACTCGACCTCAAGCTGGGCGAGGAAAACGGCCTGCGGCTGATTCCCGAACTGCACGCGCTGGTACCGGATATCCGCGTACTGCTGCTGACTGGCTACGCGTCGATCGCCACCGCAGTGGAAGCGATCAAGCGCGGCGCGCACGATTACCTCGCCAAGCCGGTGGACGCCGACGCCGTCGTACGAGCCCTGCTCGACGGCGACAACGCCGACGGTGAGGAAAATGAGCCACCCGAGGCTCCCGAAGCGCCACTGGCGCTGCGCCGGCTCGAGTGGGAACACATTCAGCGCGTGCTGACCGAATGCGACGGCAACATCTCCGAAACCGCCCGCCGCCTCGGCATGCATCGCCGCACCTTGCAGCGAAAACTCAGCAAGCACCCGGTGCGTGAGCGGCCGGAGCGCGAGGACTGAAACTTGTTGCATCGCAAAAGCTCGTAGGCGTCAATCTTGATCACTCACTGACTGGCGACCGATCAATCCGTCGTATCCTATGCAGCTGACTCAACTGCGGGAACCTGCAATGGATAAGGTGTTTGCAACGGCGGCATCTGCTCTCGAAGGACTACTGGTTGACGGCATGACAATTGCCGCTGGCGGCTTCGGTCTGTGCGGTATTCCGGAAAACCTGATCGGCGCGCTGCTTGCTGCTGGTACGAAGGAGCTGACTATCGTTGGCAACAACGCCGGTGTAGACGATTTCGGCATGGGGCCGCTGCTGAAAACGCATCAGGTGAAGCGCGTGTACGCCTCGTACGTTGGCGAGAACAAGGAGTTCGAGCGTCAGGTACTGGCCGGCGAGCTGGAGCTTCATCTGACGCCGCAGGGCACGCTGGCCGAGAAGCTGCGGGCCGGCGGCGCGGGCATTCCGGGCTTCTATACGCGCACCGGCTTTGGCACCAAGTTGGCCGAGGGCAAAGAAACCAAGGTCTTCGGCGACAAGGAATACGTGCTGGAGGAAGCGATCCACGCCGACCTGTCGATCGTCAAGGCATGGAAGGGCGACGCGCATGGCAATCTGGTGTTCCGCGAAACCGCACGAAACTTCAATCCGATGATCGCTACCTGCGGCAAAGTGTGCGTGGCCGAGGTCGAGCATCTGGTTGCCGTGGGCGAACTCGAGCCGGACAACATCCACGTGCCGGGCATCTACGTCGACCGCATCATTCAGGGCGAAAAATACGAGAAACGCATCGAGTTTCGCACCGTGGCAGGCGCCAACACCGGCAAGGAAAGTCCTGTACGTACGGCGATGGCCAGGCGTGCCGCCAAAGAACTGCGCGACGGCTTCTACGTCAATCTGGGCATCGGCATTCCGACCCTGGTGGCCAACTTTATTCCCGATGGCATCGACGTCACGCTGCAGTCGGAAAACGGCCTGCTCGGCATCGGCCCGTTTCCGACCGAAGACAAGGTCGATCCCGACCTGATCAACGCCGGGAAGCAGACCATCACTACGCTGCCCGGCTCGAGCTTTTTCTCCAGCGCCGATTCGTTCGCGATGATTCGCGGCGGTCATATCGACCTGTCGATTCTCGGCGGACTGGAAGTCTCCGCCACCGGCGATCTAGCCAACTGGATGGTGCCGGGCAAGATGGTCAAAGGCCCAGGCGGCGCAATGGACTTGGTGAGCGGCGTGAAACGCGTGGTGGTACTGATGGAACACAACGCCAAAGACGGCACGCCGAAAATCCGCGAGGAGTGCGAGCTGCCGCTCACCGGCAAGCAGGTGGTCGACCTGATCATCACCGACCTGTGCGTGTTCGAAGTCGCCAAAGGTCAGGGGCTGACGCTGATCGAGCTCAACGACGGCGTGACGGTGGACGAGGTGAAGCAGAAGACCGGTTGTAGTTTCACCGTTGCCCCGGACTTGCAGCGCTAAGCCACAACAAGATATCTGCGCTTGTAGACGGCACGCGCAGCGAGGCGTGATGCTCAGGCTTCGACGGGCTCAGCCGGGAGGGGCTTCGGGAAACGGATGCGCGCGACGTTTTCCTGCCCCGGCTTCGTTTGCAGCTCCAGCGGCCAGGAGAACCGGTCGCTGATCCGCTGCGCGATGGCCAGCTCGAAACCATGTCTGTCGGCGCCGAACACACGCACCGGATGTGCAGCGACGCTGGCGGGGTTCGGGTCGGAGTGGTTGCTCACCGTCACGGCACCGGGCAGCACCGTGATCACGACACGACCCTGCTCGGTCTGCTGACAGGCGTTGCGGATAAGCTGCCAGCACAGTACCGAGAAGACGCGGCGAGAACCCTGCAGGGCAAAGCGCGCGGGCTCTTCCAGTTCGAGTTCGATCGGCCGGCCAGCCAGCAGCATGCGCGCGGCGTCGAGTTCGTGCACCAGCACGTCATTAACGACGAAGCGTTCGCTGTCCAGGCCAGTGTCGGCCTCACGCGCCAGGATCAGCAAGGCATCGACGACCGTCTCCATTTCGCGCGTGGCGCGCTGAATACGGCGAACAGACCGCTCGCCGAAATCGCTAAGGTTTTCCTCGTCGGCCAGCATGTCGATCGACATCTTGATGACGGTCAGCGGACTGCGCAGCTCATGGCTGGCATCGCGGGTGAAGTTGCGCTCGCGCTGGTTGTAGTCGGCAATACGGTTCACCAGCCCGTACAAACCTTTGTGCAATTGCGCAATGTCTGCATCGGTGCCGCGCGCCAGCTTATCCGGGCTAAGCAGGTTCGAGTCGCCGCTGGACTCGTCCCAGTTGGCGAGTGCGCCGGCAAGCGCGCTGATCGGGCGCCACTCGCGTTGCGTCGCCATGAAACCCAGCACGATCACGATGATCATCACCGCCAGCACCGCAGCCAGCGGTGCGACGTTGTACACGCCCATCACGCACGTGATCACCACCGCAACCAGCTGCAGCGTAAACACCCACGCGATGCGGCGCTTGAAGGCGCCGGTGCGGAATGTTGTTACGGCGTCGGCCTTGCTCGTCATTTACGTGACCATCGTGGACATGCCGAAATAGGCATTAAGCCGACTGAGTGGACGATGCCACCTCCGACTCCAATTCGGCGAGACGATAGCCTGCCGAATGGATGGTGTGTAACAGGGGCTGTGCGAAGGGTTTGTCGATGACACGGCGCAGGTTGTACAGATGCGAGCGCAGCGTGTCCGAATCGGGCAGCGTGTCGCCCCAGATCTCGCGCTCGATATCGCGTCGGCTGACCACACGCGGCGATTCGCGCATCAGGATCGCCAGCAGCTTCAGCCCAATCGGCGACACGGTCAGCTCCTGACCTTCGCGAGTCAGACGCAGCGTGGCGGTGTCGAGCGTCATGTCGCCGACGGTGAGTATTTCGGTCGACACCTGACGACGGTCGCGGCGAATCAGCGCACGCAGGCGTGCTTCAAGTTCGCGAACCTCGAACGGCTTGACCAGATAGTCGTCTGCGCCAGCCTCCAGGCCGACCAGCTTGTCGTCCAGCGTATCGCGCGCGGTAAGCATGAGCACGGGCGTGGACTTCTTCGCCTCCTTGCGCAGCTTGCGGCAAACTTCCAGCCCGTCAAGGCCCGGCAGCATCAGATCGAGCACGATGACGTCGTAGCTGTTGGACACGGCAAGGTGCAAGCCGCTCACGCCGTCGGCGGCGTAATCTACCGAGTAACCGCGGCGCTCTAGGAACTCGCCCACCATCTCGGCGATCTGGCGGTTGTCTTCGACCAGCAGAATCAGGCCGGCTTGATCTTCATGTACGGTCATATCGTGTCCTCATCGCTCTGGCTTCGGTCGTGTGGAGCTTCACAAATGTGAAGACCGAAGATTAAACGCCCCTACTGTGATCGAAACGTGAATCGACGTGAATCGATGCAGCAGCCGTGATGCCGTATCGATTCCACGCGGTCCGAATCACCTGAGCAGCGGGGCAAGCTGCGGCCATACGGTGTCGAGCACCTGCGGTTCGGCGCTCGCGACCGGGTGCAAGCCGTCCTCCTGCATCTTCGCCGGATCCATCGCTACACCGTCGAGAAGAAACGGCACCAGCCCCGTGTGTTTGGCTTTCGCCAGATCTGCATAGACCGCACGCAGGCCGTCGCGATACTGCGGGCCGTAGTTCACCGGCAGCTCGATACCCAGCAACAAAACGCGAATCTTCGCCTTCTGCGCCAGATCGATCATCGCTGCGAGATTGTCTTTCAGCGCGGGCAACGACAGTCCTTGCAATCCGTCGTTTGCTCCCAGTTCGATCACGAGCACTGCGGGATGATATTTATGCAGCAACGCGGGCAGGCGGTTGCGTCCACTGAGCGACGTTTCACCGCTGATGCTGGCATTGACCGCCGCGGCCTTCGGCACCATCTTCGACAGGCGTGCATCCAACAGCGATACCCAGCCGGACTCTATCGGTATGTTGTGTGCAGCAGAAAGCGAGTCACCCAGCACCAGTACGGTTCTTACGGCTGGCGTTTTTGCCACCTGCGCTACCGCTCCGCCTATACCACCCAGCAACAGCCCGCAACACACCATCCAACCAAGGCATCGACGCATGACTGATTCTTCCCGCGCGCTTTTAGAGACCCGCGATGTTAGCAAGTCGGTCAGCGGTCCCGAGGGAAAGCTCGACATCTTGCAGCACGTCAGCCTGCAGATTCAGCCGGGAGAAAGCTTCGCCATCGTCGGCGCGTCGGGTTCCGGCAAGACCACCCTGCTCGGCCTGCTCGCCGGATTGGACACGCCAAACAGCGGCAGCATCCTGCTCGATGGCAACGCGCTGGAACAGATGGACGAAGAGGCTCGGGCGGATCTTCGCCGGCGCCTGGTCGGCTTCGTGTTCCAGTCGTTCCATCTGCTGCCCGCGCTCACCGCCGAAGAGAACGTGATGCTGCCGCTGGAGCTCGAAGGCAGCAGCGATGCGCGTTCTCGGGCACGCGCAGCGCTTGAGGCGGTGGGCCTGAGCGCACGGCGCAAGCACTATCCTGCCCAGCTCTCCGGCGGCGAGCAGCAGCGCGTGGCGATCGCCCGCGCCTTCGTGCACAACCCTCGCGTGCTGTTTGCCGACGAGCCCACCGGCAACCTCGACCAGCGCACCGGTCACCACATCTGCGACATGCTCTTCGCGCTGAACCGCGATCACCGCACCACCCTGGTGCTGGTCACGCACGACGCAGCGCTGGCGGCGCGCTGCGATCGCCGGATCGAGTTGGAGGAAGGCCGCGTCGTGCTTTCGTCCGATCCGGCCAGTGCCGCGGGCGCTCGCGCATGAAGCTGTTTCTGCTGGCCCTGCGCACCGTGCGCCGCGAATGGCATCTGCCGGAGCTGCGCACATTGGCCGCCTCGCTGGTACTCGCCGTGGTCGCACTCGGCGTCGTCGCCACGCTGTCGACCCGGATCGAACGCGGCGTGCTGGCCAGCGCCGCCGAATTGATCGGCGGCGACATCGGCATCGAGTCACCGCAGGACCTGCCCGACACGTTTGCCAACGCAGCGCGCCAGCGCGGTTTGAACGCCACGGTCAACGCCAGCTTTCCCAGCGTGGCCTTCGCCAACCAGAAAACGCAGCTGCTCGACGTGCAGGCCAGCGACCCGCACTACCCGCTGCGCGGCACGCTGGAGCTTGGCGACGCCAGCGGTCATTCGCATATCGGCCACGCGCCGCCGGCCGGTAGTGTCTATCTCGATCACCGCGCGCTGGTGGCGCTGAACCTCAAGGTCGGCCAGACGCTGCAGCTCGGTGGACGCCAGCTGACCATTGCGGCCGAACTGTTGCGACAACCCGACGGCGGCGAACTGTTC
>CAIKJM010000387.1 GCA_903827735.1 uncultured Rhodanobacter sp.
CAACTGCGAGCGGTCAAACCGGCGTTAGCAAAGTTGCGGCTGCAGCGCGGTGACTCGTCACGTGTCCTCACTCTGACTGCCGATGAATACGACCGCTTTCTGCCACCCCCGCCCCCCCCACCGCCGATACCCCCTCGGCCTCCGGCGCCTCCAGAGCCTCCCCTGCCACCCGCAGCGCCGCCAATGTCGTTGTAGATCGCTATGACATTTCGCGCCAACAGCGTAGAGATCTACAACACTGAATCGAACACAAGCTATGGGATCGTTTTGTTCGTCAACGACTCAGTACTGGCCGGGGCCATTCCGACATCGCCGCAGCCATTCGCAGGCGTCGTAGCAAAAAACTAAACATGTGTTTCTGAGGAAAGTTTGCTATGGCGATGTCCTGGACACTAGGAAGTGTTTCTTTGAGCGGCATGATGATTACATTGTCGTTGCTTCTATCGCCCATGGCTCTGGCTTCAAACAAAAAAGTCGAGATGCCACGTCAGGCCTGCTCACCCGACGTGTCGACTTGGCAAGACGAACAATCACACCACACCCAGCATTTTGTTCCGGTCGCTGACAATGTGACGCTCGAAGTGCTCGACTGGGGCGGGAGTGGACGCCCATTGGTTTTGCTAGCCGGTTTGGGCAACACAGCTCACGTATTTGATTCGATCGCGCCAAGGCTCTCTAGCAATTTTCATGTTTACGGCATCACAAGACGCGGCTTTGGTGCATCCTCGGTACCAAAAACAGGCTATACCGCCGATCGTCTTGCAAAAGACGTGATCGCGGCAATCAACGCGCTAGGCCTCCAAAGGCCCATCATTGCCGGTCACTCAATCGCCGGAGAGGAATTGAGTGAAATTGGGATGGAATTTCCGGGGCGCGTCGCAGGGCTAATTTATCTCGACGCCGCTCAGACCTATGCGATCTATGACCCAACTCGTGGTGCGTACTTGCCTGACATCAGCCAGCTCACCTCTCAGATTGCAGGCATGCACGACGACCCACTCAACGCGCAGAAGATGACCGCTTTGTTGGACGACGTTTCTATCTTGAAACACAGTTTGGGTGATGAAATTGCCGCAATAAAGACCGACGACGCGAGCGTTGCAGGCGCTCTGGGTTCCGGACCAAGCAACTCAGAGAAGGCCAGCTTCGCTGCGTTTCGCTGCTTCATATCAAAGCAGCTTGGTGGAACATTTCCGGAGGACGAGGTGCGGCAGGGTTTCACTTCGAACGCGACCGGTGGTGTGGGCGAGCAAAAGGCACCAGCATTCGTTTACAACGCAATCTTGAAAGGCGAAGAGCGTCTGCACGCACCAGACGTGCCCATCCTAGCAATCGTTCCGGTGCCTCGTGTACCGGACCTGCCGGTTGGCAGCGACCCGGCCAAGCGCGAGGCAGCTGAGGAAATGCACACGCGGATGCAAGAAGCTCAGATCGTAACGCTCAAGCGTCAACAGCCATCGGCTGAGGTCGTACGAATACCGCACGGCTCTCACTACATCTTTCTATCGAACCAGTCGGAGGTCGTAGCCGCAATCGAGACGTTCGGGGATAAATTGCGTTGAAAGGCTTGAGAGAATAGATAGTCAAATTAGGCCCGGGGGCTCTGAAGAGGGCGACGAAAATCGATGCCTCGCCGGACCGGCCGTCATGGTCCGATCATCGACCGTCAGTTCGTTGTTTTCGGTTTGCCAGTTGGCGGTGCTACCCCGAACAGCAACTGACTCTCGCTTGCCTTGCGAATTCAACTACAAAGTGCACCACGGTTGAAGAAGATATCAAGCGCTTGTTGTGCCGTCTGGAAGTCGAAGCGTTTTCGGGTCCGTTGGTTGATCTTGACTTCGATCGCTTGAATGTCCGCTTCAGGGTAAGCGCCCAAATCACAGCCCTTGGGCAGGTGCTGCTGTGTCAAGCAGTTCTTGTGATCATTGGTGCTTCGCCGCCAGGGCGACTGCGGTTCATCGAAATTGAATGGCTGCTTTCCAGCAGGCAATTGGAGCGGCCGACTGACCGATGTTGGCCGGACAGAGACGGTGCCTCGTGTCGCTATTCGACCATTAGCAGGCATCAATGTGGCTCTCGTTCGACTTTAGCGATTAGAAAATCTCATCCCTGCGCAGCGCCAACGCCTTCCGGAGCGGCGGGCAGCAAAACATCCCGTCTGCCCCGATCTCGAAGACGAAGAAACGGCCGCTCTACGAGATAGTGAAGAAGCGCCGCGACGGCAACGGCGACCAGGCCGCAGCAGAGGAACGTCACGATGCCGCGATTTTTGAGGAGTTCGGGGAGATAGTGTGAGGCGATTTTTAGCGTCGCCTTGTGCGTCAAGTAAATACTGTAGGACGCGCCGGCGATCCAGGCGACGCCCGGCACTCTTGCTTTGCCGAGCAGGCCACTGGGGCTGGTGGCGGCCGCCACCAGCAAGGCGAGGCCGACGGACAGGATGGGGAATCCAACAGCGCAGGCGGCGAAGGTGAGGGTGTCGCGGAATATCCAGGCGGCGAATCCGACGACGACGATGCCCATAAGCGCGATCGTATTGGCGCGCTGCTGAAGGCGCTGCCACAGCGGCTGCCGGTAGACGCTCAGCATCGCCAGCGCAACGCCGCACATCAGGCCGTCGAGGCGAGAGTAGGTCGGGTAGTAAATCAGCTGCATGTAACGCCAGACGTCTATTTCGCTGGCACCACCTGCGTCGGCGGGTGCGGCGAACTGCAACCACGCGAAACCGCGCCACGCCATGCCGAGCAGCATGATGCTGATCAGTACCGCGACCACGCGTTTCCCGCTGATTCGCGGCGCCAGTACAAGTATGGCCAGCGGAAAGAGCAGGTAGAAATATTCTTCGACGCAAAGCGACCAGGCGGAGGAGAACGCGTGTGGGACGCGCTGGCCCACGAACAGGTTCATGGTGAATGTGAGGAACTGCCACAGCGGCTGGATCATCGGCTGTTCCCGAATCCCTGGAATGGCGAAGTAAACGGCGATGACGACGAGATACGCGGGAAGAATGCGGTAGGCGCGCTGACGGTAGAACGCTTTCAGGTCCAGTCGGCCGCTGCGTTCATAGCGCACGAAAAGCTGGTGGCCGATCAGGTAGCCGCTGAGCACGAAGAACAGGTCGACGCCCATCCAGCCATAGCTCTCGATCCAGCTGAAGCCGTAGCCCATGCCGCCAGCCAGCCACGAGTGCGTACAGATAACCGAGACGATGGCCAGCGCGCGCAGCAGGTCCAGGCCGGGCAGGCGTTGCATGCATTCTTTCCTTGAAATGATGGCGAAGGATAACGACTTTCCGCCGGACCCTGGCCTTTTTCAGCGAGTCGCGGCAGCGGCTTCGTTGTTTGCTTAGCTTGGCACTATGCCAATGGTTCGAAGCCATACCTCGACCAGCGCAGGCCAGCCGCTGATCGGAAACTTGCTGGGCCGCAGCCCGAACGCATGGCCGCCGTTGGCATACAGGTGCATTTCCACCGGCACGTCGGCCTTTTTCAACGCGGCGTAATAAACCAGCGACTGCTGTACGCCATCCACGTTGTCGTCTTCGGCTTGGGCCAGAAAGGTTGGTGGCGTGTCGTGCGAGACCGGAACATTCTTGTTCAACTTGCCGTTGTCTTCCGTCAGGTGCCCCGGATAAATCGCTATGGCGAAATCCGGCCGGCTGCTTTCCTTGTCTGCCGCGTCAATCGGCTTGTACAGATCGTGCTTGAATCGCGTGCTGGCCTCGGCCACCAGATACCCACCCGCCGAAAATCCGAGCACGCCCAGCTTGTGTGGATCGATATGCCATTCCGCGGCATGCAGGCGAACCAGCCGCAGGGTTCGCTGCGTATCTTCCAGCGATGGCAGGGACGTTGTTAGGTTGTGCGGGCGACAGTTGCACTGCCAGACATACGGCACGCTCGGCACGCGGTACTTCAGCAGCACGCAGGTGATGCCTCGCGATGTCAGCCAGTCGCAGACTTCGGTGCCTTCCAGATCGATGGCCAGAATCTGAAAGCCGCCGCCCGGAATCACCACGACCGCGACTCCGGTGTTCTTACCCCGCGGGGCGTACACCGTCATTGTAGGGCGCGTAACGTTGGTGATGGCTCCGTAGGCTTTGGCGGGAGTCATGGTGACGGACTCCGGACCGGGAACCGGTTGCAAATCTGGCGCCGCTCCCGGCCATATCGGTATCTGCGTATGCCCGACGGTGGGCTGCCAAACGGTGGTGGCCGCGTGGCCGCTTGCGCCCCAGGCGATCAGGCAGGCTGCGATCAACGCAAGCTTCATAGCATTCCTTCGTTGCGATGATTGGCCGGGCTTGCTCGACCAGAATGGTGACTCATGTGTCCTCCATCTTACTGATCCTGCCGGGCACATCGGCCGCCGCGCGGCGGCTGTCATGGCTTTTTTCGGGCAAGTCGGCTGCCCGTGTCGACCGCTTATGCGTATCGTCAACGGAAAATGCAGCTTCGTCACAGAGCTGCGCGAGAGATGGCGCAGAAATATGTCGTCATCTGATTCTGACCTTGCAGACGTCCCCGACGGTGACCTTTTAAATATCCAACCGGCACATCGAGGCTCCGCGAATAAATATCCTCCATATCGATAGAACGGATGGCTATAAGCAAGTCTCTTTTTTCAATGAAATCGACATCGCAGGACATTCCGGCAAAGTGGTGAGGTAACCTCGGTCCAGGAAACGGGAGGACGGTGATTGTCAGCATGCGTGATATGAAGCAGTCGATGGGATGCGTCGCTTACCGAGCGACGGACTGCTGATGCTTGCCCGGCAGCGGTTTTTCACGGCCTTTCTGGTGGCGGCTACGCTGTTCGGCGTTCTCGTGGGGTGGCTGTGCAATCGCTCTCTATCGGCCGAAAAAGCGGCCGAGGTGGCGGCGGGTCTTTCCATCGTTACCGACGCGTTTCTTCGACTGATCAAGATGGTGATCGCGCCATTGGTGTTTGCGTCGCTGGTGTCGGCGATCGCCAAGATGGGCAGCGCGGCCGAGATCGGTCGCGTGGGAGCCAGAGCGCTGCTGTGGTTTCTGGGCGCTTCATGCGTGTCGCTGTTGGTGGGGCTGCTGATGGCGCATTGGCTACACCCTGGTACGGCGCTGCATTTGCAGGCAGCGATAACTTTGTCGCCCACCGCGGTAGGCGGTAACGCGGAGAGCTTTGGCGCCGCGGCTTTCATGACGCATCTGGTTCCGCGTTCGATCTTCGAGGCGATGGCGGACAACGAGATCCTGCAGATCGTGGTTTTTTCCGTCTTTATCGGTACGGCGGCGGCGGCGCTGAAGGACGAGGTATCCAGGTTTGTCGAGTTGGTGGATCAGCTGGCCGCGATCATGTTCAAGGTGACCGACTACGTGATGAAGGCGGCCCCGCTGGCGATTTTCGCGGCATTGGCCAGTTCGATCTGCGTGCATGGCATTGGCATCGTCGGCACATATGCGCGGTTTGTCGGCGGCTTCTATCTGTCGCTTGGCATCCTGTGGGTCTTGCTGATCGCGGCACTGGTGTGGATAGCGGGCGCGCGCGGGCTGCGGCTGATCTATGGCATCCGGCATACCGTATTGCTGGCGTTCGCCACGTCGTCGTCGGAAGCGGCCTATCCGCGCCTGCTGGAACAGCTGGTCGACTTTGGCGTTCCGCGGCGTATCGCCAGCTTTGTGCTGCCGCTGGGTTATTCATTCAATCTGGATGGCGCGATGATGTACTGCGCATTTGCGATTCTCTTTATCGCGCAGACCTATGGCATCGAGCTGACGCTGGCCCAGCAGGTCGCTCTGTTCGGCCTGCTTATCGTGACGACGAAAGGCGTTGCCGGCGTTCCCCGTGCCGCGATTGCCGTAATCGCTGTGACGCTGCACTACTTCAATCTTCCCGAAAGCGGCATCGCCCTTGTGCTGGCCGTTGATCACATTCTCGATATGGGGCGATCGGCGACAAACATTGTAGGTAACGCGGTGGCCGCCGTCGCGGTTGCTCGTTGGGAGGGTGTGCGGGAGCCGGCGCAGTCGCGAGATATCGGCTGACCCCTGAGTAGCGTAGCTATCGCGCGATCTCTATAGCCGCCTTTATAGCCGCGCTGCGGCGCAAGGCCTCGGACCAATCCCAGCTGGCGCTGCTTGCGCGCACAGGAGCCGAGCTATGCCGTCCAACCCATGGCGGAGCGCCGTTAGTCGTCGCTCCGCCATGAGCCCGACTTACCAGCCGCGATAATAGTGCGGGTGGCCGTAATAACCGCCGCGTGGCGGCACGACGATGCAGCCGGACAGTGCGGCCAGCATCGATACGGTCACAAGAGTCATCAGCAGCTTTTTCATGGCGCCTTTCATGGTTTTTCTCCATCGGTGTGTGATCGCAAAAACGAATGATCGCCGGTCCTGTTGACGCGATTTCTTGGAACGCCCGAATCGGGTGGTCGTGGGTTCATCAACCCGACGCCAAGCTGACTGCGTGCGCCGTGGTTAATCGCGCGTACAGCGCAGGCGATCGGCGGCGGAGCGTTCGAACTAGTTACCTCTACGGCGCAGCTCGTCGGCCTAGTGAGGGCCCCTCATGGACCATGCCTTTACGGTCACTGTAAGAAGTACGCGCAAATTCTGATCGACCAAGTTCAGATGAAGAACGTCATGCAGGTATTTTCACGACTTCATGCAAACAGTGCCCCTAACCTCGCCGCCAGCGTTCAACCAAGAGCGCTGCGCGCCGCGGTGAAAATGTTCCCGCAGCGCCAACCCATTCCCCAGGAGTTTGCGATGAGCACGAACGACCATGATGTAAAGATTCTCAACGGCCTGATCGAGACCACCATCGACAGCGCCGAGGGCTATGAAGAAGCAGCCAAGGACGCCGACAATTCGCGATTCACCGCGATCTTTCAGAGCCGCGGCTCCGAGCGTCACCAGGCAGCGTCCAAGCTGCAGCAGCAGGTGATTGCGTTGGGTGGCAAGCCGCAGGACAGCGGCACCGTGTTGGCATCGGCGCATCGCGTATTCGTCAATCTGCGTCATACGATCAGCAAGGGCGATACCGCTGTTGTCGACGAAGTCGAGCGCGGCGAAGATCACATCAAGGCCAAGTTCGAAGACGCGTTGAAGGACAACGAGATATCCGCACCCACCAAGCAGGTCATCACCGACACGTATGCATCGGTGCGCCAGGGCCACGACCAGATGCGCGATCTGAAGCACGCGCTGCATAACCAGCAGAGCTGAGTTTTGAACGCACTGCGTTAAAGCGTGACAGTTAGAAAGAAAGCCGCCTCAGGGCGGCTTTCTTTTTGACGGGCTTGGCGTGGTCGAACAACGTTGTTACAGGCGATCACGGTCCATCGATGGCCAGCCTTGTGCGTCACACCGGCGGCAACGACGTCGGCTCGGCGATCGATACCTTGTTTTGCCGCGCGCGGATTTTCGACATCGTGTCGTACACCACTTTGCGCACGCGCATGATTGAGCCAATCGGACGATGCGCCGCCAGACCGTGCCACGGACTGAACGACATACCGTCGTCGATCGCCGCCGAGCGCGACTCGGACCAGGCGATCTGCTGCGGCGCGCTGATGTGGGCGACGGTGATAAACGGGCTCTTGTCTTCCGGCCATGGCACGGAGGCATCCTCGATCGGCATGGCGTCGATATCGGTGCACAGCTGCACGCGAAGCTCCCACAGCGCGTCGTTCTGGGCGAAATACGCGTTCACCGCGTCGCGGATACCGTTGGGCTTGTCATGCAGGTCCACCGGCGCGTCGGTCAGGGCCTTCAGCGCAGGCGAGGCGGGAGCAATGGAAAATTTGGCAACATACGGGCCGTAGAGGGAGGGTACCTGGCTATAAAACGTCTCGCCGAGGATATTCGTTTCTGGATGGCCACCCATGGCGATGACGGTGCCGCTCTTGCCGCCGAGAGCTTCGATCACTTTTTCGGTACCGCGAGCCAGCGCGGAAAAAGCCTTCTTCAGCGACTCACCCTTGTCAGTGGTGGAGGCCAGCAGCTTCAGGTTTTTCAGAAAGTGTTTGGCATCGGGCGCGCCGAACGCCGGGCCGTTGACCATGACGAAATCCTGCGTGGTGTCGCTCTCGCTGCCGGGCAGACGGTCGCCCTCCACGCCGATCAGCTTGATCGCCAGCGCACGCGGCGTGGAAACCTTGTCGTCCAGCACGTCGCCGGGCACGGTGGAGAAGCGCAAGACCGCCGGATAGGTGCCGGCCTTGGCAAACAGCCCTTGCGCCAATACCGGTGGCAGATGGTCGAGCACGCGCACTTCGCCCGTGAGCAGGCCATGGCTCTTGGCGTGCACGCCGCGCAGGCCGTGCTTGGTGTCTTCGAACGTGGTGTGGCTGATTTTTTCCAGTGTTTCGATCAAGCCATGAATCGTTTCGGTTTCGCCGTCCTCCGGTTTCTCGAAGGACGCCTGGTACACCAGCGGGGCAGCGGGGACAGTGCTTGTCATGGGGTGATTCCGGTCGGGGGAAGCCCCATAAGCACACGGCTGCAGTCAACGCGAGGTGTGGATGGCCGCCATGCCTGTGCTGCGCGCGGATCATCGCCCACAAAAAAGCCGCGCCGGGACACCCAGGCGCGGCAAAAAGTGCAAACCGACCACTGCCAGTGCATCGGTGCCGTCGTCGGAGGGGCCGACCGGGCAATGTCACGTTAGTCAGCGGGCGTCTCACATCCTGCGAATTAGCCGAGGTCGACCTTCTTGTTTTCGCCGAGCTGCGGCGGCTTGCCGGTAATGCGCGCTTTCAGGTAATCGAACGCCACGACCATGCGCGAGCCCGGCGCGTCCCAGTATTCGGCCTGATGGACGTCGACCCTCAGCAGCGCCAGGTTGGGGTCAGCCTTACCGTCGGGAAACCACGCTTTGAGCATGTCGTTCCAGTGCGCGTCGATGTCGGCGCGATCAAACACGAGGCTCGCTTCGCCGGAAAGCGACACAAAGCTGTTATCCGATGCGCTGGCGTAGGAGGCGTTGACCTGATGCTCGCGCTGCACCTGATCGGCTTTCGGCGAATCGGCGCGTGTGAAAAACCACAGGCGGCCGTCGTCGAAATTTTTCTGACTGGCAACCATCGGGCGACTGCGCAGACGACCGTTGTCTTCGCTAGTGAGCATGGCGACGCGAGCGTCCTTGATCAAATCCCAGATTTTTTCGCGTTCGTCTTTAGTGCTGGTCATGAGGCGTGACTCCGGTAGAGGAGCACTGACGCTGACAGCGGCTCGGTGAATACGAGGGCAAACCCATGCATGCATCGCAACGACATGGCCTGGATGCTGCGATGCGCCATTCAGCCCCGCGGCCATTAGTCACACGGCCTATACGCAGCGGTAGTGCAGGATGCGCCACCCGGGTGCTGCACGCACCCTAACCTATTGCAACGCTGACGGAGACTCCGCCCATGCTCGTTACCATCCTTCTGGTTATTCTTGTTCTGGCACTTATCGGCGGTCTGCCGCACTGGGGCTACTCGCGTTCGTGGGGCTATGGCCCGAGCGGCGGCCTGGGCCTAATCGTGGTGATCCTGATCGTACTGCTGTTGATGGGCCGCATCTAAGTAAAAGCTGCACCCGTTTCGTCCTCAAAGGCCCGGCAGCGCTGTCGGGCCTTTTTTATGCGCATGGATAGCTGCAGCGTAACGGTGGGATGCGAGCGCGTCTGGCTCTGCTCAGCTCTGCAATTTGCGGCGCGGACGCTTGGGGCCGGGCGCCGAATGCTGGCCCTGGGCGGCGTCGATCGCGTCGATCCATCCGGCGCGCGCGGACGGGAACGCGTCGGCGTAGGGGACGTAGGGTTTGATATCGAGAATCGGCGTGCCGTCCAGCAGATCCATCCCACGCACGCGCAGCGCGCGATCGTCGACCGCGATCAGTTCGACCGCCGACAGCCCGATTGGATTCGGCCGATGCGGTGAGCGGGTTGCCAGCACGCTGCGTTTGCCGCCACCGCGCGGCGGTCGCACCTCGGCTTTCCAGCCCTCGCTGCGATGAAAAACGAACACCAGCCAGATGCGCTCGAACCCTGCTAGATCACGAAAGGCCGACGTGGGAATGCCTTCGACGAATTCGATCGTGGCTTCGGCCGTTTCTCCGCTTTCAGTGCCTTCGACCACGGTGGGCTGATGCGGCGCGTCGATGCGTTGGGCATACGGCGAGCGCGCAAAGGCGATGGGTGAATAGGCGGGGCGCTCGCTGAGTACGTCTGACATTGTGCAAGTATCCCATCCTCAACGCTTGCGCGCTGCCTGACGATCTTGCTCGTCATGGCGACCCATGCAGGCTCAGCCGCGATAGATATCCCTCGCTCCATGCCAAACAGCCTTCTGCGCGCTTCCCAAATTCCCGCGGCGCGCGCACCATGCATCGCCTCCATAAAATGTTCAAAGTGATTGCCCATGAGCCATGACGACGATGATTTCGAAACCGAGTTCGACTTTGACGAAGCCGATGACGATTCGGTCGAGTCGCAGGTCTGGCAGCTGCTGCGGCTGATCAATCCGGGCGACGACGACATGGCCATGCAGCAGTTCGTCGACTACCGCGAGGCGGTGGCCGAGGTCGAGCCCGAAGACGTGGTACCGGTAGAGGTGATCGGTCGCGTGATCGACTGGCGCTCGGGCTTTATCGTGGACGAGCACGATCTGCGCTCGCTGGTGCAGGCGATCGACGAGCTGGCCTCGCGCTGGAACCTCACGATCGACTGGAACG
>CAIKJM010000388.1 GCA_903827735.1 uncultured Rhodanobacter sp.
GTGTCGCCTTCAGCATCACCAAGACAGCCCAGGTGCTGGACCTGAGCGTGCGGACGCTGCGACGTCGCCTGGAAGAAGCAGGCACATCGTTTCGCGAGCTGAGCGATCGCGCGCGCGCGCGCGTGGCGCTGGAATTGTTGAACTCGCAAACCTTGTCCGTGGCGGCCATCAGCCAGCGGCTGGGCTTCAGCGACGCGCGCGCCTTTCGCCGCGCATTCAAGCGCTGGCAGGGTCAGGTTCCAGGCATGCTGCGCCACCGCGCCGGCACTACGCGTTAGAGCCTGTTCACGCTCTCTCTGCGCCCCGCGCCGGGAGCTGTTTGCGCGCAGGCCAGGGAAGAACGAGTGAGTGGACGTCGGTCCACGACCGAGTGATGACGCAGGAATGTGGGCAAACAGACCCGGCCCTCCGGGTTGCCTTGCAGTGGCCACCAGGCGGCAGCGCGCGGCTTGACTTGCCAGCCAGGCAAGCGCTACGCCACGCACCATCACCTGGCGGCCACTGCAAGGCAACGCGAGCTACGTGGAGACATTGAACAGGCTCTTACTGCATGAAGGAATTACCGGTACTGGCGGGCCTGCAGAAGCTGGCCACCGATCGCCATCTGCCGTTGCAGGTGGTCTCGATCGACCACAGGGAAGATCGCGACGTCTACCTACGAACCGTCCGGGTGCTGCGGCCACGCCTGCCCGGCCTGCTGATGAGCTGGGATCGCGACGGCTCGATCGGCAAACCGTTCGGCACGAACAAGGGCATTCCGGTGATGGTGATGCTTCACCGTGACGGCACCGTGGCCGACATCCACGTGGGCTACAGCGAAGACGCGCTGGACGGCCTGATCGCCGAGATAAACGCCTTGATGGCCGAGCCCTCCGCGTTGCCGGCCGCGTCAAGCTCGGCGGCGACGCAAAAAACGCTCACCTCGGTGAATTGAGCAGCCGCACCGCCCAGCGCAACGGATCGCGGAAAATCGGCACAAGTCAAACCTTGTCCGTGCGCAGCCGGGCGGGTAGCCTTCATGGACTCGCCGCGTGAGTTTCATGACCACCCGCTTCGTCCACCTGCATCTGCACAGCGAGTATTCGCTGGTCGATTCGACCATCCGCATCAAGGCGCTGGTCGACGCCTGCGTGCGCGCCGGCATGCCCGCGGTGGCGCTCACCGACGAATGCAACATGTTCGCGCTAGTGAAGTTCTACAAGGCCTGCAGCGCTGCCGGCATCAAGCCGATCAGCGGCTGCGACCTGTGGATTTCCGCGCCCGACGACCCGCGACCGTGGCGGCTCAACCTGCTGTGCCAGAACCGCGCCGGATACCTCAACCTGTCGCGGCTGGTGTCGCGCGCATGGCGCGAGGGCCAGCACAGCGGTCGCGCGCTAATCGACGCCGGCTGGCTGCACGCCGAGGCGACGCACGGACTGATCGCGCTGCTGGGACGCGAGAGCGAAGTCGGCCGCATCGCCCTGAATCAGGGACTCGATGCCGCGCTGGCGAAACTGCGCCCACTGACGCGACTTTTTCCTGATCGGCTGTACCTGGAACTGACCCGCTGCGGCCGCGACGGCGAAGAAAACTGGAACACTCTGGCGCTGGCGCTGGCAGTCGAACTCGACCTGCCGGTGGTCGCCAGCAACGACGTGCGCTTTCTGCTGCAGGACGACTTCGAGGCGCACGAGGCGCGGGTGTGCATCAACCAGGGTCGCGTGCTGGCCGACAACAAGCGCCCGCGCGACTACAGCAACCAGCAGTATCTGAAATCGCCCGAAGAAATGGAGGCGCTGTTCGCCGATATTCCCGAAGCGCTGGAAAACACGGTCGAGCTGGCGCGGCGTTGCAACGTCGAACTGCAGTTCGGCACGTATTACCTGCCCGATTTTCCGGTGCCCGAGGGGCACGACCTGGGCAGCTATATCCGCGAGCTATCGCATGAAGGGCTGAAGCAGCGCCTTTCCGCGGCGCCGCTCGCCGCCAACTGCACGCCGGCCGACTACGAAAAGCGGCTAGACCGCGAGCTGGACGTCATCGTCAAGATGGGCTTCCCCGGCTACTTCCTGATCGTGGCGGACTTTATCAACTGGGGCAAGGAACACGGCATTCCGGTCGGGCCCGGCCGCGGTTCGGGCGCCGGTTCTCTGGTCGCGTGGGCGCTGAAGATCACCGACCTGGACCCGCTGCAGTTCGACCTGCTGTTCGAGCGCTTCCTCAATCCCGAACGCGTGTCGATGCCCGACTTCGACATCGACTTCTGCATGGATCGCCGCGACGAGGTGATCGACTACGTATCGCGCAAATACGGCCGTGACCGCGTCAGCCAGATCATCACCTACGGCTCGATGGCGGCGAAGGCCGTGCTGCGCGATTCCGGCCGCGTGCTCAGTATGCCGTACGGCCAAGTCGACCGGCTGGCCAAGCTGGTGCCCCCGCGCCCGCTCGATCTGACTTTGTCGGATGCGCTGGGCCGTTCGGAAAAGTCGAAGAAAGAAACTGATCGCGTCGTCAAGGAATTCTGTGAAGCCTACGAGCAGGACGAGGACGCCCGCGCGCTGATCGATCTGGCGCTGAAGCTCGAAAGCCTCACCCGCAACGCCGGCAAGCACGCCGGCGGCGTGGTGATCGCGCCGACCGCGCTGACCGATTTCGCCCCGCTGTACTGCGAGCCAGGTGGCGCCGGCGTGGTGACCCAGTTCGACAAGGACGACGTCGA
>CAIKJM010000389.1 GCA_903827735.1 uncultured Rhodanobacter sp.
GTCCATCTCGTCTCCGGTCACGACGTGCCGTCCGAGCCTTGACGTATGGGCAAGATCATCACCCCTAGCCACTCACCCGCGACAGGTCCCGTTCGTGGCTCTGCGTTTGCGGGGGAACGCGGGAATCGGCACTTCCAGCGGACGGCTGCCTGAGCGCTGCGAGCTGTTCGCGCTGGCCGAATCTCTTGGTGGCGTAGAGAGTTTGATCGAGCACCCTGCGATCATGACCCACGCTTCGGTACCCCTAGCCAACCGAAAACGGCTCGGCATAAGCGATGGCTTAGTCCGCCTGAGTGTTGGAGTCGAAGATCCTGACGATTTGCGCGATGAACTGAAAAGGGCGCTGATGTAGTGTGGTAACGCCGACAACTTTGCGTCGTTCGGTGGTTGTAACATCCGAATGCGTGAGCCAAGAATTGTAAGTGGCGCTCAAAGCGATATAGCTCAACTCTGCGCGCAGCTAAGCCGCTCTTCATGCTCGGCCAGATACTGTACCGTACATTAAGGGCGGCTCTTTAGCAATGAAGAGTAGCCGCGATGCATGGCGCTACGTGCATGTAACCCACTAATGCTGTGAAGCGCTATATGGCGCCCTATGGGCGCTACCGTTTAGATCGATAATAGGCAAAAAACCATTCCCATGAAAGATATGCTTTGGGCGCTATGGCGCTACCGTTTCTTCGTTGGAACGTCTATTCGCAATGACTTGCGATCCCGTTTCACGCGGAGCAGTCTCGGTGCGCTGTGGATGATTCTTCAACCATTGGCACAGGTAGCCATATATGCGCTCGTGTTGTCGCGAGTGTTGGCGACCAAGCTTCCGGGCATCGACAGCCAATACGCTTACGTCATCTACTTGACATCCGGCATTCTGAGCTGGGCTCTGTTCGCCGAGATATTGTCGCGCTGCCTTACCATTTTTGTCGATAACGGCAATTTGATGAAGAAGGTAGTTTTTCCGAGAATGTGCTTACCGCTAATCGTTGGCGGATCCGCTTTGGTAAACAATTTATTACTAATGGCCGCAACGGTTGGAGTATTTCTAATCATTGGCCATAATCCTGGTTGGAGCGTGCTATGGCTTTTGCTACTGGTACCGCTGACGCTCGCGTTTTCGCTTGGACTCGGACTCGTCTTGGGTACGCTCAACGTGTTCGTGAGAGACGTGGGTCAAATTATGAATGTGGTGATTCAATTGTGGTTCTGGCTCACCCCAATCGTTTACATGCCTTCGATCGTCCCGGACCGTTTTAAGATCTTCATTTCGCTCAATCCGATGTACACGCTTGTCCTTGCTTATCAAAATGTTTTGTTATTTGGCAAGTCTCCGGATCTATTACAGCTGGGTCATGTAGCCGTCTTGTCGATGATCTTACTATTGCTGGCTTTTGTGTTGTTTCGCCGATCATCGGCCGAAATGGTTGACGTACTGTGATGAGTGAAGTGCTGCGCGTCGAGGGTCTGGGCAAGGTTTTCCGCGAATACCGCAGCGAATGGCAGCGCGTGGTATCGTGGATGGTTGGCCCCATCAAGCCAATTGCAGAACATTGGGTCATGCGCCACGTGGGTTTCCGTCTTGGGCAAGGCGAGGCAGTTGGCATCGTCGGGCAAAATGGCGCCGGCAAGAGCACGCTGCTGAAAATGATCACCGGTACCCTTCGACAGACTGAAGGGTCGATAACCGTTACCGGCCGAATTGCTGCCATTCTCGAGCTGGGGATGGGCTTCAATATGGATCTTACCGGACGCCAGAATGCTCAGCATACAGCTGGGTTGATGGGCTTTAATCACGAGCAGATTTCCGGCGCGATGCCAGATATTCAATCGTTTGCTGAAATCGGAGAGTATTTCGATCTCCCCATGCGAATGTATTCCAGCGGTATGCAGATGCGCGTAGCTTTCAGCGTAGCAACCGCCTTCCGCCCAGAAATTTTGATCGTCGACGAGGCATTATCGGTCGGCGATTCATACTTCCAACATAAAAGCATGAAGCGTATCCGCGAATTTCGCGAACAAGGTACGTCACTTCTGATCGTGTCTCACGACCGTAACGCAGTCCAGGCGCTGTGTGATCGAGCGATCTTGCTTGACCGGGGGCGTCTGATCATGGACGCGCAACCGTCAGTGGTAATGGATTACTACAACGCCCTAATCGCCGAAAAAGAAAATGCCCAAGTTAAGGCGATTTCACTTGAGTCGGGAGAGGTGCAGACGGTTTCCGGCACGGGAGAGGCAGAAGTCACTGCGATCCAGCTTTACAACAGCGCTGGCGAGCCGATCGAGTTCGTCAACGTAGGTGAGCCGGTCGTATTGCGAATCACTGTTCGCTCCAATAAAGCGATTCCCGTGAGA
>CAIKJM010000390.1 GCA_903827735.1 uncultured Rhodanobacter sp.
ATCAACCTGCTGGTCACCATCATCAAGATGCGTGCGCCCGGCATGAGCCTGATGAAGATGCCGATGTTCGTGTGGACCGCACTGTGCACCAACGTGCTGATCGTCGCTGCCTTCCCGGTGCTGACCGCGGTGCTGGCGCTGCTCTCGCTGGACCGCTACGTCGGCACCAACTTCTTCACCACCACGCTCGGTGGCAACGCGATGATGTACGTCAACCTGATCTGGATCTGGGGTCACCCCGAGGTATACATCCTGATTCTGCCGGCGTTTGGCATCTTCTCCGAGGTCACTTCCACCTTCAGCCGCAAGCGCCTGTTCGGCTACACCTCGATGGTCTACGCCACGATCGTGATCACCGTGCTGGCCTATCTGGTCTGGCTGCATCACTTCTTTACGATGGGTTCGGGCGCCAGCGTCAACTCGTTCTTCGGCATCACCACGATGATCATCTCGATACCCACGGGTGCGAAGATCTTCAACTGGCTGTTCACCATGTACCGTGGACGCATCACGTTTTCCGTGCCGATGCTGTGGACGATCGGCTTCATGGTGACTTTCACCATCGGCGGTATGACTGGCGTACTGTTGGCGGTACCGCCGGCGGATTTCGTGCTGCACAACAGCCTGTTCTTGATCGCGCATTTCCATAACGTGATCATCGGCGGCGTGCTGTTCGGCCTGTTTGCCGGCATCAACTACTGGTTCCCGAAGGCTTTCGGCTTCAAGCTGGACGAGTTCTGGGGCAAGTGTTCGTTCTGGTTCTGGATCACCGGCTTCTATTTCGCCTTCATGCCGCTGTACGTGCTGGGCTTGATGGGCGTCACCCGCCGCATGAGCCACTTCGACGACCCGTCGCTGCAGATCTGGTTCGAGATTGCCGCCTTCGGTGCGTTCCTCGTGTTGCTGGGCATCGTCTCCATGCTGATCCAGTTCTATGTGAGCTTCCGCCGCCGCGAACAGCTGCGGGACGTCACGGGCGATCCGTGGGATGCACGCACGCTCGAATGGTCAACCTCGTCACCGCCGCCGTCGTACAACTTTGCCTTCACCCCGCTGGTGCACGACGTCGACGCGTGGTGGCAGATGAAGCACGCCGGCTACAAGCGTCCGACCGAAGGTTTCATCGCCATCCACATGCCGAAGAACACGGCTGCAGGCATCTTCCTCGGCGGCATCAGCGCACTATTCGGTTTCGCCACAATCTGGCACATGTGGGCGCTGGTGATCGTGTCCTTTGTGGCCCTGCTGGCCGTCGCCATCGGCCATACCTTCAACTACAAGCGCGACTTCCATATTCCGGCCGACGAAGTGGTCCGTACGGAGGCAGCCCGCACCACGCTGTTAGCCAACCATGTCTGATATTCACGCTTCCGCCATCGTCAGCGACACCCATGCTTCGGGGCCGCTGCAGTTTCATCTGACGCACGAGCATCATCCGGAGAACGGTACCCTGCTGGGGTTCTGGATGTACCTGATGAGCGATTGCCTCATCTTCGCCTGCCTATTCGCCGTCTACGGCGTGCTGGGACGCAGCTACGCGGGCGGCCCATCCGGCGCGGACGTGTTCGAGCTGCCGCTGGTCGCGCTCAATACATCGATGTTGCTCCTGTCGTCGATCACGTACGGCTTCGGCATTCTGGAAATGCAGCGCAACCGCCTGCGCCCGATGCTGGTATGGCTGGGCATTACCGGGCTGTTCGGCCTGGCGTTCCTCAGCCTGGAAATGTACGAGTTCCTGCATCTGATCCATGAGGGCAACGGCCCGCAGCGCAGCGCGTTCCTGTCGTCGTTCTTCACCCTGGTCGGCACGCACGGACTGCACGTGACCTTCGGCATCGTCTGGCTGATCACGCTGATGGTGCAAACCGGCAAGCTCGGCCTCACGACAGAGAACAAGCGCCGGCTGATGTGCCTGTCGATGTTCTGGCATTTCCTCGACGTGGTCTGGATTGGCGTATTCACCTTTGTCTATCTGATGGGAGTGCTGAAGTGAGCACGCATACCGACCTCATTCCGCAGGAAGGCCACCCGGACAATCACGGGCACAATCATCACGATACCGGTGCCGGCCACAGCACGCTCAAGGGCTACATGACCGGCTTTATCCTGTCGGTCATCCTCACCGCGATTCCGTTCTGGATCGTCATGAGCGGCGGTCTGCACACCTCCGGCATGACGGCGTTGGTGGTACTGGCGTTCGCCGCGGTGCAGATCGTGGTGCACATGATCTACTTCCTGCACATGAACTCGAAATCCGAGGGTGGCTGGACCCTGCTGGCGCTGATTTTCACCATCGTGCTGGTCGTCATCACGCTGAGCGGTTCGATCTGGGTGATGTATCACCTGAATCACAACATGATGCCGTCGATGATGGAACAGCAGATGAAAAACATGCCCTGAGCGCGTCCTGCGCTCTCACGACTGCCATGAACGCCACACCACACGTTACTGAGCGCGGCCCCCGAAGTGGGGCCGCGCTGTTTTTTCTATCGCTGCTCGGGATCATTCTTTTCGTGGGCCTACTCGGGCTGGGCACGTGGCAGGTCTATCGCCGCGCGTGGAAGCTCGACCTGATCGCCCGGGTCGACCAGCGCGTGCATGCACCGCCCGTCGCCCCACCGGGACCCGCGCAATGGTCGAATGTCACGGCCGCCAGCGACGAATACCGGCACGTGCAATTGACCGGCATCTTGCTCAACGACCGCTCCACCCGCGTGCAGGCGAGTACCGATCTCGGCGTCGGTTTCTGGCTGCTGACGCCGCTACGCACCGGCGACGGCAGCGTGGTGCTGATTAATCGTGGATTTATTCCGCCCGACTGGAAGCCCGGCACGTCGTCCGACCCGACAAACCCCGTCACGATCACCGGCCTGCTGCGCCTCAGCGAACCGCACGGCCGTTTTCTGCGCGCCAACGAGCCCGCCGCCAACCGCTGGTTTTCACGCGACGTGCAAGCGATCGCCGCCGCGCGCGGCCTTTCGCGCACTGCACCCTACTTCGTCGATGCCGACGCCGGCACGGCCGGCAGCCACGGTAACGATGCGCCCGTCGGCGGCCTCACCGTAATCGCGTTTCCCAACAACCATCTGGTTTACGCGATCACCTGGTATCTGCTGGCACTGATGGTGCTGCTGGCGGCCAGACGCGTATGGCGTGAGGAGAAGCGGCTTCGCGAACGCGCTCGCCCATCGCGCACCGAAGCGCGCTGACCGCGCAATCGAACGACTCAGCTGGCCACGTCCACCTCGGCCATAGCGTGCAGCGTGACCGGCACACCATTGAGCACGGCATTGCCGGACAGCGCATCGACCACCTGATCATCGGTGATGTCGTTGATGCTCACACCGGGACTTGCCTGCGCCGTGCTGATGCGCATGCCGGGACGGTGATGACCCCAGCCGTGCGGCAGGCTCACCACGCCGCGCTTGATCTCGTCGGTCAGCCTGACGGTCACGACAATGTCGCCGCGCGCCGAAGCGAGGCGGGCCATTTGCCGGTCGTTGATGCCCAGCGCCTCGGCGTCCTGCGGATGCACGAACAGCGCGCAGCGATCGCGGCCCTTCACCAGCCGCTGGCTGTTGTGCATCCATGAGTTGTTGGTGCGCAGATCACGGCGACCGATCAGAACCAGCTCAGGCATTACCGCGTCAGCCGCGTAGTGCTGCGCAAGCCGCTTCAGGTCCGCGATCAGCACGGCAGGCATCAGCTGGATCTTTTTGTCCTTGGTGAACAGGCGCTGCGGCAGACACGGTTGCAGCGGCCCGAGGTCGAGACCATGCGGGTGCTTCTTCAAGGCGGCCAAGCTCAAGCCCCTTTTGCCGAAGGGGTTGATGCGCTGCAGCGGATTCAGGCCCTTGCCGTAGGGCCCGCTGCGCAGACCCAGGTCGAGGATGCGCGCCGGTGTGAGCCAGCGGCTGACACGCTCGGATGCACGCAGCTTCAATCGTTTGGCCAACGGCGCATGCCGCGTCTTCAGGCGCTGCATGCGTGTGGTCAGTTCGCTGAAAATCTCCCAGTCCGAGCGCGTACCTTCGACGTGATCGAACAGCGGGCCGGTGTATTTGGCCACGTTGCGCACGGCCAGCAGGTTAAACACCAGATCGTACTGCTCGTGCTCCAGCGGCCCGGTGGGCGGCAGCAGAATATGCGCGTGCCGGGTGGTTTCGTTGAGATAGAAATCCACCGCCACCATGAAATCCAGCTGCGCCAGCGCCTCGTCCACCTGGCGACCGTTAGGCGAGGAAAGCACCGGATTCCCGGCGACGCTGACGAAGGCGCGCACCTGGCCTTCGCCCGGCGTGAGTATTTCCTCGGCCAGAATCGAGGTCGGCAGCTCGCGGCTGAATTCCGGCAGCTTGCGCACACGGCTCTGATAGCGATTGAAACCGCCGCGGCCCGAACTCTTCAGCAGATCGACCGCGGGCGTGGTGAACATCATGCCGCCGGCGCGATCGAGATTGCCGGTGAGAATATTGAGCAGCTGAATCAGCCAATGGTTGAGCGTGCCGAAGCTCTGCGTCGACACGCCCATACGCCCGTAGCAGACGGCGGTGTTCGCGCCGGCAAACTCCACCGCGATGCGTTCGATATCGGCCGCGGCGATGCCGGTCAGTTCACTGATGCGATCCAGCGGCAGCACGTTGAGCAGCTGGGGCAATTCATTCCAACCGATCACCAGGTCGGCCAGCCGACCCGGCTTGGTCAGTCGCCTGTCGATAATGATCTGCAGCAGGCCGAGCAGAAACAGCGCGTCGGTGCCGGGCTGGATGAACTGGTGCTCGCTGACGTAATGCGCGGTTTCGCTGCGCCGTGGATCGATCAGCACGATACGCCCACCGCGCTTTGTAATGCCCTGCAGGCGACCCAGCACGTCGCCGGCCGACATCAGGCTGCCGTTGGACGCCGCCGGATTGGCGCCGAGCATCAGCATGTAGTCGGTGCGGTCGATATCCGGAATGGTGAACAGCTGACTGTGCCCGTACATCAGATACGAGACCAGCTGATGCGGCATCTGATCGAGGCTGGACGCGGAGAAAACATTGCGCGTTCGCAGCTGGCCGCGAAACGTCGGCAGCGTCAGCATCAGGCCGAGATTGTGTGCGGTCGGGTTGCCCCAGTACGCCGCGACGGCATCGTTGCCGTGCTGCTTCTGGATGGCCACCAGTCGCGTGGCCACTTCGTCCAGCGCGTCGTCCCAGGAGATCGGTAGCCAGGTGTCACCCACGCGCTTCATCGGCGTGCGGATGCGCTCCGGATCGTTGTGCAAATCCTGCAGCGCGTAGCCCTTGGGACAGATATGCCCACGGCTGTGCGGATCGTCAGGGTCACCGGCGATCGACACAATGCGCTGGCCGTCCAGCGCAATCTTGATCCCGCACATCGCTTCGCACAGCGTGCAGGTGCGGTAGTGCGTTTTGAGGTTGGCCTTCGGTGCAGCTGCAGCGGTGTTCGGTTCTTTCGCCGCCGCGCCGGTGACGCTTGTCGCCTCGCCGGTCGGTGTTCGCCCACGACGAATCACCTCGAGCATCCTGGCCACGTCGACCTCCTTCCGACGCGGTCGTCCCTGCGCTTCACCCTGCTCGCGCTCATGCCGATCAAGCAGACGCCAGTCGTCAAAGCTGACGACGTCGACGCGGCGCTCGGCGAGCAGTGAAAGCACATCCGCTTGAGTGGCCGCTGTCGATGAAGGCACGGCCGAGAGATCCGCCGCCACGTGCCGCACCGTTTGCGCCGCGCACTGGCGATTGCTGCCGATCACGCCGCTGGCGCCGCGCTTGATCCAGCCCACGGCGTATTCCCGGTTTTGCACATCACCACGTTCGGATAACACCCGACCCTCACGATGGGTAATCACTGAACGCTGCGCATCGAACGCGACGCCATCCAGCGCCACGCCCTGGTAGCCGGTCGCGTTGATCACTAGATCGGCGGGCAGCTGCAGGCGCTCGTCCGTGCCGCGCGCCATGACCGAGCCATCGTCACGTCGCTGCAGCGTATTGACGATGGCATGCATCGACGCGACGCGACCCTCATAGCCTTCGAAGGCATCCGGCGATGCCTTGAACACGAACCGAATGATGCGATCGCCATCGACCGTTCGCGACTGCGCCTCACGCAGCAGTGCCACGTTCTGGCGCGCTTCGCTGTTTAGCGGCGCATCGAGATCCGCCGCGCTGGCCTCGTCCAAGATCAGATCAGACTCATCGACGACGATGCGCACGCCCGGCATGTCCATCAGCTTGCGCAGCTCGCCGGGCGTGAACGCGGCCTGCGCCGGCCCGCGGCGC
>CAIKJM010000391.1 GCA_903827735.1 uncultured Rhodanobacter sp.
CCGATCTGCCCCTTCGACAGGCATACCGACACGCTGTCGAAATACTGGGCGATATCGCGCGCCGGGAGGTTGCTGGCAACCGCGGCGTTGAACAGGCGTGCGCCATCGAGATGCAGGCCGAGCCCGCGTTCGCGGGTCAGGTCGCGTGCGGCTCTCAAATAGCCTTGCGGCAGCACACGGCCCCACCAGGTGTTCTCCAGCGCCAGCACCTTGGTTCGCGGGAAGTGCGGATCGACCGGCTTGATCGCCGCGATGACCTTGTCCAGCGGCAGCGTGCCGTCGGCATCCTGTGGGATCGGCTGCGGCTGGATGGAGCCGAGCACGGCCGCGCCGCCGCCTTCCCAGCGGAAGGTATGGGCGTCGGCGCCGACCAGATATTCGTCGCCGCGCTCGCAGTGCGCCATCAGGGCCAGCAGGTTGGACTGGGTGCCTGTGGGTACAAACAGCCCGGCCTCAAAACCGAGATCATCGGCCAGCCGTTGCTGCAGTGCATTGACGGTGGGATCTTCGCCGTAAACGTCGTCGCCGACATCGGCCAGCAGCATCGTTTCGCGCATAGCCTGGGTCGGCTGGGTGACCGTATCGCTGCGTAGATCGACAACTCGCATGGAGGACTCTCGCGGTTCGAAGAAAAATGGCAATTAAAGTAAAACGCAGCCGGCCGGCCGGAATCAGCCGCTGCGGCGGAAGTACAGCCAGCCCGCGCTGGCAAGTATCACGATCGGCAAGAGGTTCGCCAGCAGCGGCGGCATGCCGTAAACCGTGCCGAAGTTCACCATCGCTTTCTGCAGGAAATACCAGCCGATCGCCAGCAGCATGCCGATAAAGATTCGCTTGCCCAAGCCGCCTGAGCGCAGTGCGCCAAACGCGAACGGCATGGCGCAGAGCACCAGCACTAGTACGCTAAGCGGATACAACGCGCGCCCCCAGAACGCCACCGCATACACGCCGGGCGATTCGCCGTTGGCGGCGCGATAGCGGATATTGCGCTGCAGGTCGCGCATGGAGAGGTACTGCGGCAGGATGATCGACTGCGCCAGCACCTGCGGATTGAGCCCTGTCGCCCATGGCTGGGTAGCAAAAGTGGTGGTATGTACGCCGGTGGCATCCAGCGTGCTGTCACGCACGTCCTTGAGCAGCCAGCGTTTGCCGTTGTGTTCGGCCGTCTTGGCCCATTCGAACCGGGTCAGCTGGCCGTCCGGCGTCATCGTAAAAATGCGCACGTCGGCTAGCTCCACGCTGCTGATGCCTTCGCGATTGGTCAGCATGCTGCCGCGCGCATTGATGAAGTTGCTGCCGTCGCGCGCCCAGGTGCCGCTGCTGGTGGTGCCGACGTTGGCGTTCTTCATGCGCAGCTGCATGGTCTGCGCTTTTTGATCGCCCCATGGGCCGATCGTTTCGCCCATGATGACCACGCCGATAATCAGCAGCGTCACCACGCCAACCGCAGAGATGGCGATGCGCAGGCGCGACATGCCGGCCGCACGCAGTGCGGTCAGCTCGCCGGTTGAGGCCAGACCGCCGAGCCCCAGCAGTCCGCCGATCAGCGCCGCGTTCGGGAACATCTCGTAAAGCCGGCGCGGGAACGTCACCATCACGTACACGATCGCGTTATTCAGCGTGAAGCCGTTCTTGCCGACGTTTTCGAGCTGGCGCAAGAACTGGGTCACGGCGTCGAAGCCTGACAGCACCAGCCAGACCATCAGCACCGAGCCGACGACGCTCATCATCACCAGTCGATCGACGCGCTTGATATTGAATACGCTCATGTCAGGTCGCTCACGCGCGCTGGCTCAGACGCAGTTTGCGCGGCGCGTATTGCTTCCACAGCAGCCAGCCGGCAACGCCGATAACTACTGTATGCAACGCCCACATCGGTACTTGGCTGTGCCAGTGCCCTTTCGCGATCTGACCACGGCAAAGGGCCAGCACCACGTAATAGAGATAGAACGTCACGATGGCCAGGAACAAACGGCCATAGCGCGGCTCGCGCGGGCTCTGCCGTGACAGTGGCAGTGCCAGCAGCAGCAGCACCAGGGTCAGCGGCGGCGAATTGACGCGCCAGGCAAGCTCGGCTCGGGCTAACGGATCGCGCGATCGCATCAGCGAAAGCGTATCCATCGCATGACTGGGATCGCTGTCATCGTCATCGGACTGCACGCTAGAGAGCGAGGTGTCGTTGCGCTCGTACTGCATTTTGCGCCAGTTGTCGGCACCGAGCGGAATGTCGTACTGCCAGCCGGTGCGGAAAGTAATGAAGCGGTCCGAGCCGTTGCTTTCTTGATACAGCTCGCCGTGGTCGGCGCTGACTACCTTCAGATGCAGCGCGCCACCAGCGGCATCGCGCTGCGTCTCGACGAAGGCGTGGCCAAGCTTGCTCCCATCGCGGCTGAGCGTATCCACAAAGATGATGCCGCCCTTGCCGGGCAGATCGGTGAAGCGCCCCGCGTCGAGGCCCGCCGCAATCACCGAGCGGTTGGCCACTGCCACCATATTATTGCTGGTGCTGACCGCCCAGGGGCCCACCCACAGCGATACCAATGCCGTGATGACGACCAGCACCACGCTGAGAATCAGCACCGGTTTGAGCAACCCGCGCGGGCCCATGCCGGAAGACGCTAGGACATGCATCTCGCTTTCGCGGTACATGCGGCCCAGGCCCATCAGCACGCCAAGAAAACTGGCCAGCGGCACCATATTGGTCAGGCCATCCAGCGTTTGTAGCCCCAGCACTTGGAACATCACGCTTGCCGGAAAGCTGCCGTTGGCAACCTGCTGGAGCACCTTGGCAAACGCGCTGCCCGCCACCACAACCAGCAGCACCACCACGGTGGCGGCTACGGTTTGCGCCAGCTCGCGCAGGAAATAGCGGTCGAGAATGCTCAGCATGAGATAAACTTAAGTGGTCCTTCGCCGCGACCGAAACGGTCGGCAAACCTCAAGTCTAGCCGGTTCGACCGCTGTCGCGCCCGCACAGGAAACACCCGATGACACTTCAGTTCAGCCTCGGCGCCGCCGCCCCCGAAACCGTTGACACCGCCTGCGTCCTGGTCGGCGTGTATGAGCAAGGCATGCTGACCAGCGCCGCCGCCCGGGTTGACAGCGCCGCCGACGGCATCATCAAGCGCCAGGTGGAAAGTGGCGACATCACCGGCAAGGCCGGCTCGACCACGCTGCTGTTCGCGCCCCACGGCGTCGCTGCCAAGCGGGTGCTGGTGGTTGGCCTCGGCGCACAGAAAACCTTCGACGCGGCGCGCTATCAAAAAGTCAGCATCGAAGCGGCGCGCGCGCTGGGCAAGCTGCCGGTGGCCGACGCCGTGTCATACCTTACCGAAGTCGACGTGCCGGGCCGCGACAGCAGCTGGCGCGTGCGCATCGCCGCGCTGACCACCGACCATGCGGCGTACCGCTACACCGCCACCTTCAAGCCGCGCGACAAGAGCAAGCAGGTCACCCTGGCCAGCGTGAGCTTTGCCGGTGGCGCCGACGCCCAGGCTGGTCTTGAGCAGGCGCGCGCGCTGGCCTCCGGCATCGAATTCACCCGCGAGCTGGCCAACCTGCCACCAAATATCTGCAATCCGGCCTATATCGCCGAGCAGGCGCAGACGTTTGCCGATGGCCAAGGCGACAAGGTCAGCTGCCATGTGCTCGACCACGTGGAAATGGAGCGGCTCGGCTTCGGCTCGTTGCTGGCCGTGGCCCGCGGCTCGGTCAACAAGCCCAAGCTGGTGGTGCTGGAATACAAGAACGGCACCGAAGGCGACAAGCCGTATGCCTTCGTCGGCAAGGGCGTCACCTTTGACACCGGCGGCATCAGCCTCAAGCCCGGCCCGGGCATGGAGGAGATGAAGTTCGACATGGGCGGTGCCGCGGCCGTATTGGGCGCGTTTATCGCCGCGGTGAAGATGGACCTGAAGGTCAACCTGGTCTGCGTTGTGCCCACCGTGGAAAACATGCCCGACGGCGACGCTTACCGGCCGAGCGACGTGATCACCAGCCTGTCAGGCCTGACCATCGAAGTGCTCAACACCGACGCCGAAGGTCGCCTCATCCTTTGCGATGCGCTGACCTACACCGCACAGACCTTCCAGCCGCACACGATTATCGACGCCGCCACGCTGACCGGCGCCTGCGTCGTTGCGCTGGGCAAACACGCCAGCGGCTTGATGAGCAAGCACGACGACCTGGCCGCTGAATTGATTGCCGCCGGCGAAGCAACACTCGATCGCGCCTGGCGCCTGCCGCTGTGGGACGACTATCAGGTCCAGCTCGATTCGGGCTTTGCCGATATCGCCAACATCGGCGGCAAGAGCGCCGGCGCCATCACCGCCGGCTGCTTCCTGTCGCGCTTCACCGAAGGCCAGCGTTGGGCGCATCTGGACATCGCCGGCACGGCATGGGACGAGGGCCGCAAGGGTCTGGCCACCGGCCGCCCGGTGGCGCTGCTGACGCAGTGGTTGATGGATCGGGTCGCTTAATCCTCCGATTCGATACGCCATGCCCCGCGCCGACTTCTATCTGATCGACAAGCCGCGGTTCCGTGAGGAGCCGCTGCTGCTCGTGTGCGAGCTGACCAAAAAGGCGTTTGCAGCGCAGCAGCCGACGCTAATCCTGACCCGCGATTTCGAGCAGGCCGAGGCGATCGACGAGCTGTTGTGGGCCTTCGATGAAGACGTGTGGATTCCGCATCAGCTGGCCGGCGATGACGACGATGCGGACACGGCCGTGCTGATCGTGCCACCGGGCATCGAGACGGCGGATCGGCCGCTGCTGATCAACCTGCGCGACAGCTGCGCCACTGGCCAGTTTCAGCGCGTGCTGGAAGTGGTCGCCGCCGATCCGGCCGAACGCGACGGCTCGCGCGTGCGCTGGCGGGAATACCAGCAGCTCGGTTTCGAGCTGAAAAAGTTCGATATGTAAACAGTATCGAAGCGCTCAGCGCGCGTCGTCGGTCACTTCGTCGGTGCGAGCAATCACGCGTCCCAGCGCCTGCACTAGCTGTTCGCCACTGAGCGGCTTGCGCAAAAAGCCGTCCATACCGGCCGCGTGTGCGCGCATTTCGTCCTCGCTACCGGAGCGCGCCGTTACCGCCACGATCGGCAGGCGCTGACCGTCATGCTCGCGCTGGCGAATCAGCCGGGCAATCTGAAAACCGTCCACGCCAGGCAAATCCAAGTCGAGCAGCACCGCATCGAAGTTGGCGTGCGCCAGCTCCGCCAGCGCAGCGAGCCCGTTCGACACATGCAGAACCGTGTGGCCCTGCTGTTCGAGCAGGCCGGAAATCACCGCGGCGATAATGGTGTCGTCCTCCACCAGCAGCAGGCGATAACTGCGAGGACCGTCGTCGACGATGGTCGAACGCGGGATCGCCGCCGGCTCGGACAGCGGCAGGCGCACATGAAAGGTGCTGCCGTGACCCACGCGCGATTCCAGCTCGATGCTGCCACTCATCATTTCCACCAGCTCGCGACAAATTGCCAGACCCAGGCCGCTGCCGGCGCTACGGTGCGGCCCCTCTTCCTGCTCGAAGCGCCGGAACAATCGCGCCCGGCTCGCCTCGGGAATACCCGGTCCGGTATCGCTGATGCTGAAAACCAGCCCCTGCGCCGCGCGCTGTGCGCGTAGCGTCACGCTGCCGCGCTCGGTAAATTTCAACGCGTTGTTGGCGAGGTTGAGCAGCACCTGCTTAATGCGCACCGCGTCGCCGATCACCCGCGGGGGCAAGTCATCCGCCACGTCGAGCACGAAGCGGATGCCCTTCATATGCGCCAGGCCCTGCTCCAGCTGGCTCACATCCTCCAGCAGCTGGCGCGGATCGAACGGCGCGGGTTCCAGCTCCAGCCGGCCGGCCTCGATGCGAGCCAGATCGAGCGCGTCGTTGAGCAGCTTCAGCAGCATGCCGCCCGACCGCTGCATCGCCTTTGTGTAGTCGTGCTGCAGCGGACTCAGCGGCGTGGTCAACATCAATTCGGCCATGCCCATCACGCCGGTCATAGGCGTGCGGATTTCATGGCTGAGCGTGGCCAGAAACTGCGTCTTGGCCGCGCTCGCGGCCTCGGCCAGCTGCCGCTGCTGCTCGATCATCTGCATGCGGTGGCGCTGCGCCAGGCGTCGGCGCCAGCTGCGCAGCACTAGAGCAGCCGTGATGAGGATCAGCACTGCGTAGGAGACCCAGGCCCACCAGCGATCCCACGGCGGCGCCTGCACCGAAATCCGCAGCGGCGTCGGCAGGCTGCTCCATGTGCTGTTCTCGCCCGCACCCTGCACCTGCAGCGTGTAATTGCCCGCAGGCAGGCCGGCGAAATCGCGCTCGCCGCGGCTGTCCACATTGACCCAGCCGTTGTCGAAACCGCCGAGCTTGAACCGGTAGTGGTTGCCTTTGGGATTGATAAAGGACGCCGCGCGCACGTCCACGCGCAGGTCGCGATCTCGCCAACCCAGGGATATGGCGCCGCCCGTCAGCGGCAGCTCATAAACATCGCCGTCCCTGCGCACGCTGACGCGGGTCAAGCTCAGCGAAGGTGGCGCGGCCGCGTTGCTCACCGCGGTGAACTGCTCGGGCTGGAACATCAGCACCCCGGCGCTATTCGTCGCGAAGATCGTACCGTCCGCGGCCATGGTTGAACTGCTGAAGTCCGCGTTGAAGAGTCCCTGCGACGGGCCAAACGACTGAAAGCGGCGGCTGCGCGCGTCAAAACGGAATAGGCCGGGATTAGCCAAAAGCCAGAGATGACCGAGGCGATCAACCTGCATGTCGACCAGATCCGACACAAATGGCTCATGGGTAAAATCAATGAAGTCATCGCGCACGGCCTTGCCGTTGGCATAGCGATAGTGCGCGATGGTCGTGGAAGCAAGCAGCCAGAAACCCGTGGCGTCGAACGCCGCACTGCGCACGAGGGTTTGCGGCACTCCCGGCACGTAGACAAACGTCTTCGCCGCACCATCCCAGCGCAGTAGCCCACCATTACTGACATACCAGAAAGTGCCTGCGTGAAAACTGATTTGTTCCGGTAGCAAGGTGTCGTCGGTTATTGAAGGGGATGCGCCGGCCTCGATACGCATGGGAGTGATCGCCAACGTATCTGGATTCACGGCAACGACACCGCCACCCCACGAGGCAACGTAGACCGTGCCATCCTCCGCAACAGCGAGCAGCACCGGCCGCTGCATCGGGGAATCGCCGGCGGGCACAACGGTGAGTTTGCCGCGATCGAACAAACGTAGTTGGCCGGAGCTGGCTATCCATAGCCGCCCGCGCGGATCTTCCGCCATCGCGACGATCTGCGTGCGCATATCGCGAACAACATGCGTGACGGTGCCGGTGCCCACGTCGAGCTTGTCGATCCAGCCGTCGTTGCCGCCAACCCACAGCAGCCCGTCCCTCGCCAAAGCAACCGACGCGGCAGCAATGCCGCTGAGGCTGTTCGGATCGTCCGGTATGTGAGTGAAGCGGGTAAACCCGTCCCAAGCGGGCGGCAGATACGCCATGCCGGACTGGTCGAACGTGATCCACAAGCCCCCCTCACGATCCAGCATGGTCTGCCAGACCCTATTGCTGGGCAGCCCGCCGGGCAGCAGTGGCTCGCCGTTGATCGGCTGCAGCCGTCCGTCGCCCGCGTCCAGCAGCAGGCCGCTGACGGTAGCGATCCACAGCCGGCACTGCGCATCGCGCGTGCTGCTCACCACGCGCAGCGAGGACAGCACTTGCGGCGCCAGCGGATGCGCCACCAGATCGTCGTGAACAATCAGCAGACCGCCCTCCATCGCCACGCGAACCTCACGCTGCTGCGGATCGGCCAGACCGCCTTCGATACGCCAGATTTTGCCGGGATCGCCATGAAACGCCGGATCGATTGGGATGCGGCGCAGCTGGCCGTCGGCGCTGCGTAGATACAAGCCCTTCGCGGTACCGATCCATAAACGACCATCGGATTCGGACAGCAGCGCACGGGTTTCGCCGAAGGTTGCAGAGTGCATGCCGTCGACATCCAGCGGCACGTGATCGAAGCCGCCGCCATCCCTGCGCATGCGGTCGAGCCCCTCGCCGGTAGCGACCCACAGCTCACCATCAGCCGTCTGGGTGATGCCCCACACTTCGTTGTCGGCAAGGCTGGAAGGCTTGGCGTCGTCGTGCGTCCACTGCTGGAAGCGCTCGGCCTGCTGGTCGTAGACGATCAGGCCCGTCGAGATGCCGCCAGCCCACACCTTGTTGTCGCGATCGACGAAAAGCGCGTAGCTCTGGTTGGCCGGCAGCGAACGCGGATCGTCCGGCACATTACGAAACGCCTGAAAACTGACCCCGTCGTAGCGCATCAAGCCCGCGGCCGAGCCGAACCACATCAGCCCGCGACGATCCTGCGCTACAGCATACACTGGACCGCGCAGCACGCCCTCGTCGACGCCGTAACGTCGAAACTGCGGTGTCGCCAGCGGTGCTGGCGTGGTGGCGTTGGCGGTCGGTGCCGAGCTCAGTGCGGGCAACGTCGAGACCGGTCCGGTTATACCCGGCAAGCGTCCCATCGGAGCGATTGATGCTTTAGGCGATGTGTCGACCTGAGCCATGCCGCTAGCGACGGCGGCCAGCAAAACAAGCGCGAACACACCTTGACGCCAACGCGATGCAGCCATGCACAAATCCCCCGATCCCTGGCTCATCATGCCAAAACTGGCTCGCGGCGGCGAGCGCCACACTCAACACGCCAGCGAAACAGTGCGTCCAGCAGCGCCATGCTGGCGTGGCTAAACAAGATCAGCCAGACTCGCTTTTATGCTCCGAGCCCGCCTACTCCGCCTCTTGCTGTCCTGCGCCGCACTGCTATGGGTTCCGATGGCGGCGCAAGCTGCCAGCGCCCGCTATCACTATGACCCGGTGCATAGCCAGGTGCTTTTCAGCATCGATCACAACGGCTACTCGCGACCTTTTGGACGTCTGCATATCGCCAAAGGCTGGCTGCAGTTCGATCCGAAAGACTGGAGCACGGCGGCCACCGAACTGGACATCGACCTTGCCGGCGTGGACATGGGCGACGCCGTCTGGAATGCGGCCGTCTGTAAGCCATCTCTGCTCGACTGCGCACACAACCGCTATGCGCACTTTGTCAGCACCCGCGTGGAGCGCAAGGACGACCAGCACGGCGTGCTGCACGGTCAGCTGACCCTGCACGGCGTGACCCAGCCGATGGATCTCATGTTCACCTTCAACCGTCTCGCCACCACGATCTACGGCATGCACACCGTAGCCGGTTTTTCCGCCACGGCGTCGCTGCAGCGCGAGTCGTTCGGCATCAATGCCTTTGCCAATTCGATCGGTCACGACGTGGCGATCTGGATGGAGCTCGAAGCCATTCGTGGCGACGATGAAAAGCCTTCGACCAAGGACACACCATGAGTTTGCGCAACGACAATCGCCGCTGGGGTACGGTGGCGCGATTCTTCCACTGGATCATGGCGCTGGCGATCATCGGCAACGGCATCTTCGGCCTGCTGATGGATCTGGCGCACGGTCCGATGCAGAAGATCAACTGGCTGGCGCTGCACAAGTCGATCGGCCTGACCGTGCTGGCCCTGTTTCTGCTGCGCGTACTGTGGCGGCTGATCGATCGCCGCCCGCATGAGCCCGGCCCGCGCTGGCAGCAGATCGCTGCGCATGCCGTGCACGGCGTGCTCTACGTATTGATCGCAGCCATTCCGCTGAGCGGCTGGTGGTTCAATTCTGTCGCCGGCAAGCCGCTGCAGTGGTTCAAGCTGTTCAACCTGCCATCGCTGGCGGCCAAGAATGACAGCATCGCCGACACCGTGTTCGCCGTCCACGAGTACCTGTTCTGGTTTCTCGTCGCCGTGCTCGTCGTACACGTCGGCGCCGCGCTGAAGCACCACGTGTTCGACAAGGACAACGTGCTGCGCCGGATGATGCCTTTCGGCCGTCCGCGTCCGTAATGATTGCGTTACCGACCGAATCATGTTTCCCAGGAGAGTCTCGATGAAAGCCTTTTATTCCGCCCTGCTCGTACTCGCTCTGACCGCACCAGCCGTCGCAGCTGCCGCCGATTACACGGTGAAGCCGGCTACCAGCACGCTGGGTTTTGCCGGCACGTTCCAGGGCGCCGGCTTCAGCGGCACATTCGGCAAGTGGACCGCCGCCATCAGCTACGACGCGGCGCACCTCAACACGTCGAAGTTCGATGTGACCGTCGATCTGGCTAGCGCGAAAACCGGTGACAAGGATCGCGACACCGCCCTGCCCGGCGCCGATTTTTTCAACGTCGCGAAATTCCCTCAAGCGCACTTCGTCACCACCGGCTTTCGCCAGTCCGGTGCGCAGGTGCTGGCCGACGGCAACCTCACCCTGCACGGCGTGACCAAGCCGGTGACCCTCAACGTGAGTTTCAAGCCACAGGGCGCGGGCGCGGTGCTGGATGTCGCCGGCTCGTTGAAGCGTCTGGACTTTGGCGTCGGCGGCGGCGACTACGCCGATACCTCGGTGATTGCGGCGGATGTAAAGATCACCGCCCATCTGCAGCTCGTCGCCAAGTAATCCGCGGCGGCGTTGCACCAGGCTGCTTATTTAATCGATGCCAGCGATGAACGCGCGCACCGCCGTGGCGTCGAAGGGCCAGTCCAGCTCGCGGCCGTCGCGCTCATCGCGCAACACCGGCACGCGCGCGCCGTAGCGCTGCACCAGATCCGGCGAGTCATCCACCCAGAGGCTCTCAAAATCCGGCGCGCGCGCCTCGGCCAGCACGGCCAGCGCCTGATCGCACAGGTGGCAATAATCGCGCTGGTAGAGAATCAGATCAGACATGCGGCTGCGAATGGCTGGAGGCGACGCGTAGAATACGCCGGTCATCTTCTTCGATCAGCAGCAACGCCATGGCCGTCAGCGTCTTCGACCTTTTCAAGATCGGCATCGGGCCGTCCTCCTCGCATACGGTGGGGCCGATGCGCGCCGCGGCGCGCGTTGCCGAGCGCTGGCTGGACGGCAACGGCGTGCTGGAGCAGGTCGTGCGCGTACGCTGCGAGTTGTTCGGTTCGCTGGCCATGACCGGCCGCGGCCACGGCACCGACAAGGCCGTACTGCTTGGACTGGAGGGCGAGCATCCCGATAGCGTCGATCCCGATCGCATTCCAACCAAGCTGGAACGCATTCGCGGTTCGCATCAGCTGCTGCTGCTCGGCAAGAAAACGATTGCGTTCGAAGAAAAGCGCGACCTGGTGTTCAACAAGCGCCAGAAGCTGCCGTTCCACACCAACGGCATGCGTTTTTCCGCGTACGACGCCGACGACAACGAGCTGGCCAGCCGCGACTACTACTCGGTCGGCGGCGGCTTCGTGGTCAACAACGATGAAGCTGCGGACGACCGCATCGTTGCCGATACCACCGAACAGCCCTACCCGTTTTCCACCGGCAACCAGATGCTGGCGCTGTGTAAAAAGCACAACCTCAGCATCGCGCAGCTGACCATGGCCAACGAAAAGGTCTGGCGCAGCGAAGAAGAAATCCGCGCCGGCCTGATGACCATCTGGAAGGCCATGCAGGACTGCGTTGCACGTGGCCTGCGTTCGCCCGGCGTGCTGCCGGGCGGCCTGAAAGTCTCGCGCCGCGCGCCCGCCATGGCGGCCGAACTGCGCAACCAGCCCGAAGCTGCGCTGCGCGATCCGCTGACGATACTCGACTGGGTCAATCTGTACGCGCTGGCGGTCAACGAGGAGAATGCCGCCGGCGGCCGCGTCGTTACCGCGCCGACCAATGGCGCCGCCGGCATCGTGCCGGCCGTACTGCACTACTACGAACGCTTCTGCCCGAAAGCCAACGACGATGGCGTGATCGAGTTCCTCCTCACCGCCGCCGCGATCGGCATTCTATACAAGGAAAACGCCTCGATCTCCGGCGCCGAAGTCGGCTGCCAGGGCGAGGTCGGGGTGGCCTGCTCGATGGCGGCCGGCGGACTCACCGCCGCACTCGGTGGCAACATGTTGCAGGTGGAAAGCGCGGCCGAGATCGGCATGGAGCACAACCTCGGCCTCACCTGCGACCCGATCGGCGGCCTGGTGCAGATTCCCTGCATCGAGCGCAACGCGATGGGTTCGGTCAAGGCGATCAACGCCAGCCGGATGGCGTTGAAGAGTGACGGCAAGCACCACGTCTCGCTCGACAAGGTGATCAAGACCATGCGCGACACCGGTCGCGACATGAAGGACAAGTACAAAGAGACGTCGCGCGGCGGCCTGGCCGTCAACGTGATCGAGTGCTGATGCCCTCTGTCGGCGCACCCGGCCGATGCACTGCCAAAGCCATCGCAACCGACAAACTGGTTTGCTTGATTCGTTGAAAGCCTATGGGCCGCAGACGGTGCCAAACCGACGTATTTCCCGCGCGAAGCGGCGTGAACGTGCCTCGGGCTGACAGCCCCCACCCCCTCTGTCATCATCGAATAATGACGCCGTCGGGGATGGCGACCACCCTTTGCACTGTATCCAGGAGACTCCATGTCCTCATCCAGCTCGATTCGCCGCGACGTCGGCCCGTTTGCCCTGATGCTGACCGGTCTGGGTTCGATCATCGGCTCGGGCTGGCTGTTCGGCGCATGGAACGCGGCCAAGCTGGCCGGGCCCGGCGCGATCTGGGCGTGGGTGCTCGGCGCGGCGATCATCATGACGATCGCGCTGACGTACGCCGAGCTGGGCGCGATGTTCCCGGAATCCGGCGGCATGGTGCGTTACGGCCATTACTCGCACGGCTCGCTGGTCGGCTTTATCGCGGGCTGGGCCAACTGGATCGCGATCGTCTCGGTGATCCCGGTCGAGGCAGAAGCCTCGGTGCAATACATGTCGGGCTGGAAGTGGGGTTGGGCCCAGGATCTGTATCACGTAACGGCCGGCAAGGGCGAACTCAGCCATACCGGCCTCGGCATCGCCGCCGTGCTGGTGATCATGTACTTCCTGCTGAACTTCTGGAGCGTGAAGCTGTTTGCGCACTCCAACACCGTGATCACCGTGATCAAGCTGATCATTCCGGCAGCCACCGGCGTCGCGCTGATCGCCAGCGGCTTCCATAGCGAAAATCTTTCCGTCGGCATCAACGGCGGCAACCACACCAACGATTTCGCGGCAATCCTCACGGCCGTCGCCACCGCCGGCATCGTATTCGCCTTCAACGGGTTTCAGAGTCCGGTCAATCTGGCCGGTGAGGCACGCAACCCCGGCAAGAGCATTCCCTTTGCCATCGTCGGCGCCATCCTGATCGCTACCGTCGTTTACGTGCTGCTGCAGGTGGCCTATCTCGGCTCGGTGCCGCAGGCAATGCTGGCCAAGGCGGGCTGGCACGGCATCAGCTTCAGTTCGCCGTTTGCCGAGCTGGCGATCATCGTCAATCTCAACTGGCTGGCGATTCTGCTGTACGCCGACGCCTTCGTCAGCCCAAGCGGCACCGGCATGACTTACACCGCGACTACTGCACGCATGATCTACGGCATGGAGCGCAACGGCACCCTGCCGAAAATTCTTGGCCACGTGCATCCGAAATCCGGCGTGCCGCGTCCGGCGATGTGGCTGAACCTGGTGGTGTCGTTCCTATTCCTTTTTTTCTTCCGCGGCTGGGACTCGCTGGCGGCCGTGATTTCGGTAGCCACCATCATCTCCTACCTGACCGGCCCGGTTAGCGTGATGACGTTGCGCCGCACTGCGCCCGAGCTGCATCGTCCGTTTCGCCTGGTCGGCCTGCCGATCATCGCCGGCATCGCCTTCATCATGTCGGCCGAACTGCTGTACTGGGCCAAATGGCCGCTTACCGGCAAGATCATCCTGCTGATCGTGGTGGCGTTGCCTATCTATCTTTATTATCAGTACAAGAGCGGCTTCCACGATTTCGGCCGACAGATGAAGGGCGCCTGGTGGCTGGTGTTTTATCTGATCGCCCTGGCGGGCATCTCGCGCATCGGTAGCGTCAAGTTCGGTGGTCTGGACTACATCCCGTTCGGCTGGGATCTGGCCGTGGTCGGCGTGATCGGCCTGGTATTTTTTCTGTGGGGCGTGAAGTCCGGCTGGCGCACGCCGTCGGTCGAGGCGGCGCGCGAGGAAGCGCGGGACGACTAAGACGAGCTCCTTCAGCTCCGCAGCGTGAAGCAATCTGACCTGCAAAGCCGGTAAACAAAATCACGGCTGATGCGTTTGTATCTGCTTGATGGGGTAGGTCGGCCGCTTTCTCGATGACGCGCCGGATATCACGCAAACTCCGGATACCAGACGCAGACTTAGCAAGGGAGATCGGCGTGAAACGATTGATGAAAGGAGCGATGGTTTTGCTCGCGCTCAATGGCGTCGCGTGCGCCTCTGCCGCATTCGCCGATTCGTCTACGGCCACGCCGCCCGTGCCAGTGGATGAAAAGATCAATAACTGCAACCGGGGCCTGGAACAAATTCTTCCCGGCGACTACTACGCCTGCGAAGCTCGCTATTACTTCCAGAACGGTCACAACTCGCATGGCGCCTCGGAACTCGAGGAAGCTGCGTACTGGGCCAACAAGGATGCGCAGTTTGCCCTGGGCCTGATGTATTTCAATGGCGACATGGATGGCATTCCGGCCAATCGGCCGCTGGCCCTGGCATGGTTTGCCCTGGCAGCCGAAAGAAACGACTTCGATCATCAAAGATCCTACGCTATCGCCCGCGCCAAAAGCAGCGCGCAGGACATTCAGGCCTCCGAAGTGCTGCTGAAAAAAATGATGCCGAAGTACGGCGACAAAGTCGCCGGCTTGCGTGCGATGCGTCGATTCAATCATGAAATTGCGCCGCTGGAAGATGCGGCCAATACGGGCGGCATTGTTTATCTCAGGGGCTATTCACCGTTTCCCGAAGACGCCAACACCGTGGTCAACCAGCTGCATGCCGAAGCGGACAAGGCCTTCCAGGGCCTGATCGGCACCGTCACGGTCGGACCGCTGCAGGTCAGATAATCCGCGGTGCGTAGGTTGGTGGTTAGGTAGGTTGGCGGTGAGCGACGCGAACCCCAGCCCATCGGAAAGGCAGCATCTGAATTACAAACCGCCAATGCGACTTGCCCCCTCCGGTCCATTTGCTCTGCAAATGTTCGGTTCGGCATTTTGCCTCCACAGCTTCGTTGGTTGGCGGTGAGCGCAGCGAACCCCAACG
>CAIKJM010000392.1 GCA_903827735.1 uncultured Rhodanobacter sp.
CTGCGCCGGTTTTGCCGAGTACTTTGGTTTCGAAGTCGGCGCGCACCGGGCTGTCTTTCTGATACAGCACGGCGAGCGTCTGGCCAGCGGCCTGCGGTTCGTGGCCGAGGAAAATCTTTTTGACCTGTTCAGCGTCCATCGGCTCCAGTGGCGAGTCTTTGGCGGCGACGATGGCGCCGGCATGGGCCTGAGCAATGAGCAGGCTGAACAGTGAAAATGCTATGAGTTGTTTCATGTGAGTTCTCCTTATGCTCAGAAGCTGTAGGCGACGCCGGCCGAGAGCAGGTTGCTGCTCGCGGTGCCCGCGATCGATGAGTTGAACGCCGTATAGCTGAACTTGAGCGCAACGTTATTGGCGAGGTCGTAACGAAGGTCGAATATGTAGTAGTTCTCACGCGTGCGCTGAGACTTCAATATGCTGCCGACGATGGCGCGAAACTGCTGATTGCCAGACGTGTCCGGGATTTCATTCAACGCCTGTGACGAACTTGAATTGTTCGATCGTACATACGTAAGCAGTGGCTCGAAGCGGCCGAAGTGGCGCCCAACCGTCAGAAAGCCAACGTGTGAATGCGGTATGAAATTGTGGAATGATCGGGCGGCATCGTATTCGGCAATGACCTGCCACTTTGCATAATTGATCTCCGCTCCGAGATCGATAATGCCGAGCGTATCGCCGTTTATCGCTAAATCGTTGGCCGCCGTACCCAGGCCCGCCGAGTTGAGCCCGGCGATCAGGCCGTCCATGGGAGAACCCGTGACACTCGATTTCCACGTGGCGTAATTGGTATGAAGGGAAATCCATTCGTCGTAGGTTGTGGTCAGCGAAATAACAGCCATTTGCGTGCCCGTGAAAGTCGACTCTGATCCGGCGTAGTTAATACCGCCTTTCCACTGTCCGTATGACAGCACCGGTTCGAATCGAAGTTTTCCCCACTGATGCGAATATCCGACCGTTATCGCGTCGAAATTGGTCACGCCTGCTGCCAAGCCATAAACGGCGGTTGGCGGACGCAGCCAAGGATAGGAAACACCAACATCGAGCGTTTCGGAAAAGTAAAAGATGGGAATCCGTTGGCGCCCGAGTTTGACTGACCAGTCATCGCTGATCTGGTATTTAAGGTAGGCCCATGCGAACTTCGGTTTGAAATCCTCGGTGCCACGACCCAGCAGCTGCGCGGTCGCCGTCATCTTGCTGGTGAGCGGCGCCGAAATCTGCAGGGCGTATAACGACTCCTGATCAAATTTCGGATCCGCACCGTAGCCTTGCGCGGCGTGATCGTTCGACATGGTTGTACCGCCAACGACCTGTCCAAATCCGTTGATACGGATGTTGCTCAGATCGGCATAGGCCGATCCCAGCGGCAACAGTGCGGCTGCGCAAAGCAGCCCTTGCAGCAATTTTCTCACGAGAGATCCCTCTGATGTTTTGTCGTTTCTGTGGTACCGACATCCCTTGCACGGTCGGCGCTTTCGAGTCTCTAGCGACTGGAGTCGGCGTGGCTGCATAGACAAAACAGAGGGTGTAGGCGATGGCCCGCTCGCCGGTGCAGATGGGCCCACTTACGGTGGTTAAGCGAGAGACATCGGCGCCGCTACAGCGAGTGCCACTTGGCGCGTGTCTGCGCTATCGACTCCTAATCGACGGATTGACCCTCATGAGTACACCTGCGACGGCTTTGACACATACGCATCAAATCCTGAAATCCGCTCCGCGGCTGAGTGCGGTGAAGCACTGGGGCCGCAATGCCGTTGCGCGTGCGGCACGACCGCTGAGGTATCTGTCGATTCGCAACAAGGTGCTGCTGCTGCCCGCACTCGCGTTGCTGATCTTCGTGTTCTATTGCCTGTACACCGTGGCGCAGGCGCGCGTGACGACCAACAACCTGAACGAGTTCTCGACGCGCGCCCTGCCGGTGATGACGCAGCTCGCCACGATCAACGTCGGCCTCGCCGATCTGCAGGGCTCGTTTGCGCAAGCGCTGGGTGAGAAAGACGAGTTCGAGCTGGAGGATGCCCAGAAAGACGCCGCGCACCTGCGCGAGTCGCTGGCGTCCATCGCGAAAACCGATCCGCGCTATGTCGCACGCGTGGCAGATCTGCTCAAGCTATGGGACGACTACGTGGCCGCCAGCACGTCGGCGGTGAAGGGACAGATCAGCGGCTCCAACGATTTGCAGCTGCTGCAGCAGATCTCGAAGGCCAAGATGTCTGCGTTCGAAGCCATCCACAAGGGTTTGCAGGGCTTCAGCGCGGAAGGCTCGTCGACCTTTGTTACCGCCATTGCCACCGCGCGGCAGCACAACGCGGCGGCGTTGACGGTGGGGCTCGGGATCGCGCTGTTCGCCGCATTGATGTTGGTGGCGGGCACGGTGTTGGTGGACCAGGCGATCCGCCAGCCGATCGAGCGCCTGCATCGCGCGATCAGCGAAGTTGCACAAGGTGATTTCAGCATTCGAGTGGACAGCGATGGCAGCGATGCGATTGCCACCATGTGCCGGGCGTTCAACGCGCTGCTGGCCGATTTGAATGCGGCGATCGGCGAAACCAATTCGGTGTTGGGCGCGGTGGCTCGCGGAGATTTCACGGCGCGGATTACCGCGTCGCTGCGCGGCGATCTCGCGCAGCTGAAAGTTGGCGTGAACGCCGGCGCGGACAGCGTGCAACGCACGATGCTGGCGCTGGATACCGTGATGGATGCGCTGGTTGCCGGCAATTTCGGCGCTCGCATGAGCGAGGATGTTGCCGGTGCCGCGCGCACCAAGGTCGATACCGCGATGCAGTTGCTGCAAGCCGCACTCGCGGACCTCGGCAAGGGGCTGGATGCCGCCGCCGCCGGCGACTTCAGCTCGCGCATTCAAGGCAAGCTGCCCGGCGCGCTGGGTCAGCTGCAGCGCAGCTTCAATCTCTCATTGGAAAGTCTGCAAACGGCCATCGGCGAAATCAGCGCAACCACCAACGCACTCAGCAATGGTGATCTCACGCGCCGCGCCAACGGCAGCTTTTCCGGATCGCTACGGGATGTGACCGAAGCGCTGAATACCGCCGTGGAAAGCCTGGCCGAGGCGCTGACTGAAGTGGCCACGGCCGCCGACGATGTGAGCGGCGGCGCCGAAGAGATCGCACGTGGCAATTCCGATATGTCGCTGCGCACGGAGCAGCAGGCGTCC
>CAIKJM010000393.1 GCA_903827735.1 uncultured Rhodanobacter sp.
CAAGGCGTTCGAGGAAGCGCTGCATCGCGAGCGCGAGCTGGCCGAGGTCACGCTGCGCTCGATCGGCGACGCGGTCATCACCACCGATACTGCCCTGCGCGTGACCTCGCTCAACCCGATCGCCGAAGCGATGACCGGCTGGACCAGCGCCGAAGCGCAGGGCCGTTCGATCGAGGAGATTTTCCAGCTGTTCGACGCGCAGACCGGCCGCGGCCGGATCAATCCGCTGCGCGCGGCGATCGAGCAGAACATCATCGCCGATCTGGTCGGCAAGACCCTGCTGCGCCACCGGCACGGTTTCGATACGCCGGTCGAAGATTCCTCCGCGCCTATCCACGACCACGCCGGCAATGTGATCGGCGGCGTGCTGGTATTTCACGACGTCAGCGAGAACCGCGCGCTGGCGCTGAAGATGATCCACCTGACCCAGCACGATACGCTCACCGGCCTGCCCAATCGCAGCCAGCTGCACGCGCATATCGCACAAGCGCTGGTCACGGCGGCACGGCGGCAACAGCGCGCCGCCGTGCTGTATTTGGATATCGATCACTTCAAGCAGATTAACGAGCTCTACGGCCACGCCGGCGGCGATCGGGCGCTGCGTGCGCTCAGCGCGCAGCTGCGCAGGGGCCTGCCCAACGGCGAGCTGATCAGCCGCTTCGGCGACGACGAATTCGTGGTAATGCTGCCGCATTTGGGCAGCGTCGGCGAAGTAGCCAGCCGCTGCCAGATTCTGATCGCCTACTGTCAGGAAACTCGCGTGCCGGACATGCCCGAGCTGGCGCTGCGCGTCAGCGTCGGCATCAGCCTTTTTCCCGACGATGCTGTCGAAGCCGAAACGCTGGTGCAGCAGGCGGAAACCGCGATGTACGCGGCCAAGGCGCTGGGCCAGCACGGCTATCGTTTTTTCACCGCCTCGATGAGCGAGCGTACCCAGGCGCGGCGCAAGATCGAAACCGCGCTGCGCCAGGCGCTGGCTAGGCAGGAGCTGGTGCTGCATTACCAGCCCAAGGTCGATGCGCAGAGCGGACGCATCGTGGGTGCCGAGGCGCTGCTGCGGCTGCTGGTCGACGGCCGCCCGCTATACGCACCGGATCAGTTTATTCCGGTCGCCGAAGACACCGGCCTGATCATGCCGATCGGCGCCTGGGTGCTGCGCGAAGCCTGCCAGCAGGCCAAACGCTGGCGCGACGTTGGGATCGATCTGCCGGTCTCCGTCAACGTCTCGCCGCTGCAGTTTCAGCACGCCGATTTCTACGCATGGCTGGATGCCGTGCTGGACGAGAGCGGGCTGGAGTCGGGCCTGCTGGAACTTGAGCTGACCGAGCGCATGGTGATGTCCGGCGGCGACGCCACCACCGAACTGCTGCAGCGGATCAAGCAGCGCGGCGTGCGGCTGTCGCTGGATGATTTCGGCACCGGCTATTGCAGCCTGTCGTATCTGAGGCATTTCCCGATCGACGCGCTGAAGATCGATCGCACTTTCGTACGCGACATCACTACCGATGCCGATACCGCCACCATCACGCAGGCCATCATCGCAATGGCGCGCAGTCTGCATAAGGACGTGATCGCCGAAGGCGTGGAAACGCTGGAGCAGGGCGACCTGCTGCGCCGCGCGGGCTGCTCGCAGCTGCAGGGCTTTCTTTACGGGGTGCCGATGCCGGCATCGGCGCTGGAGGCGCTGCTGGTTTAGCTTTTGTCGGCGCTGTCTAGCTCGCTTTCATACATGAAGTAACGACAGCGCTGCATGCCGAGGCCGGCGTAGGTCGACTGCGCGTTGGCGTTCTCGGTCTCCACATACAGCCGCAGACCGACCGCGCCGGCCGCCGCCGCACGCTGCTCTACAGCCGCGTACAGCGCGCGGAATACACCGCCGCGGCGCGCCTCGGGTGCCACGTAGACGCTCTGAATCCACCAGAAGTCGCCGCAGCGCCAGTCGCTCCATTCGTAGGTGACCATCAGGCTGCCGACCGCCACGCCATCGCGTTCGGCGACCAGATAGAAACCACGCTGAGGTCGTTCGAAAATGCCGGCGATGCCGCGTTCGAGCACGGCTGGATCGAGCCGCTTTTGTTCGGTTTCCCACGCCATCGCCGCGTTCCAGGCGAGCAAGGAAGACGTGTCGTCCGGCGTGGCGGCGCGAATCAGCAACGAAGGCACAAGACGACTCCGGCAGGCTGTTAGTTGGACTATCGTAGCGTGCGTCATCTTCACGCGGTGGCGCGTACCTTCCCCGACCGAGTGCCGGGGATGCTTTCGTCAGTCATCACTCGCCACGGGGTGGTGAGGGTGCATGGAGGCTCAACGCCGGCTGTGTCACCCTGAACCCCCGGAAGGAAAGCTGGAATTGGACATCGTCCGCACACTCGATTTGCTCAAACTGCGCCGACTGCGCGCTTTCCGTCGTCAACGCGCCGCGGCACGCACCAAGCCGGAGCAGGAGCCCGCGCTGCGCTCGGAGCTTTTCAGCGCCGACCAGATGGAACGGCACGGCCAGGTACTCGCCGGCCAACATCGCCTGAGCCCGGACGAAACCAGCAACCTGCTGCTGGCTCGCCTGGACGACAACGAAGCGGTGCTCGCGCATACCTGCGAGCGGCTGACGGCGGCCACGCGGCATCGGCGGCGCATTACGCCGGCCGGCGAATGGCTGCTCGACAACTTTTATCTGATCGAAGAGCAGATCCGCATCGCCCGGCGGCATTTGCCCAAGGGCTATAGCAAGGAGCTGCCGCGTCTGGAGAGCGGCCCCTCGGCCGAACTGCCGCGCGTGTACGACATCGCGCTGGAAATCATTTCGCACGGCGATGGCCGCGTCGATACCACCAGCCTGTCGCGCTTCGTCAACGCCTATCAAACCGTAACGCCGCTCAAGCTGGGCGAGCTGTGGGCGATCCCGATCATGCTGCGTCTGGCGCTGATCGAAAACCTGCGCCGCGTCGCCGCACGCGTGATCGCCGACTGGCAGTACCGCGGCAAGGCCGCGCGCTGGGCCGACAACCTCACCGCCACCGCCGAAAGCGACCCAAAGAGCGTGGTGCTGGTGGTCGCCGACATGGCGCGCTCCAAGCCGCCGATGACCGGACCGTTCGTCGCGGAAATGGCGCGCCGCCTGCAGGGTCAGAGCCCCGCACTGGCGCTGCCGCTGAGCTGGATCGAGCAGCGCCTGTCCGAATCGGGCCAGACCATCGAGCATCTGGTTCAGCTCGAAGCACAGCAGCAAGCGGCCGATCAGGTGTCGATCGGCAACAGTATCGGCAGCCTGCGCGCCCTGTCGGCGATCGACTGGCGCGATTTCGTCGAGCAAACCAGCATCGTCGACCAGTTCCTGCGCGAAGACCCCGCCGGGGTCTATACCTCGATGGATTTCACTACGCGTGACGACTATCGCCACGTGATCGAGTCGATCTCACGCAAGCACAAGTTAAACGAACCAGACGTGGCTGAGGCCGCGCTGGCGCTCAGCCGCGAAGGCGTAGGCGCCGATGGCCGCGCGGTGGCACAGCACGTGGGCTTCTATCTGATCGACAAGGGCCGCCGCACGCTGGAGCAGCGGCTCGGTGTGACGCCGACGGTCGGCGAAACGTTGCGGCGCGTGCTCGACCGCGCGCCGCTGCCGATCTATCTGGGCCTGCTCGCACTGCTGACGTTTGCGCTCGCGCGCGCGCTGGTGGTGTCGGCCTCACACAACGACCTGCCGACGTGGGGCCTGATCGCCATCGCGATTCCGTCGGTCATCCTGGCCAGCCAGCTGGCGATGAGCCTGCTCAACTGGATCGCCACGCTGACTATCGCGCCGCGGCAGCTGCCACGCATGGATTATTCGGCCGGCATCCCCGAGAGCGCGCGCACCATGGTGGTGGTGCCCAGCCTGTTCGGCAGCGCGCAGGATATCGAAGAGCTGGTTGAGTCGCTGGAAGTGCGCTTCCTCGGCAACCGTGATCCCCAGCTGCATTTCGCCCTGCTCACCGACTTTCCCGACGCGGCCAGCGAAACGCTGCCCGGCGATGAAGCCCTGCTGCGTCTGGCTCGGCGCCGCGTCGAGGCGCTCAACGACAAATACGCCACCGCCGAAATGGACCGGTTTTTCCTTTTTCATCGTCCACGCGTGTGGAATGCGGCGGAGCAGGCCTGGATGGGCCGCGAGCGCAAGCGCGGCAAGCTGGCCGATCTCAATGCGCTACTTCGCGGCGGCGCCCGCGATCGCTACCTGCTGATCGTCGGCGATATCGACACGCTGCCGCCCGTGCAATACATCATCACACTCGATACCGATACCCAGCTGCCGCGCGAGTCGGCGCACGAGTTTGTCGGCGCGATCGATCATCCGCTTAATCGCGCGGTGTACGACCCCGCACTGCGTCGCGTGGTGTCCGGTTACGGCGTGCTGCAACCGCGCGTGGGCATCAGTCTGCCCAGCACGGCGCGCTCGCGCTATGCGCAGCTCTACGCCAGCGACGCGGGTATCGATCCCTATACACAGATGGTCTCGGACGTCTATCAGGACGTGTTCCACGAAGGCTCGTTCATCGGCAAGGGCATCTACGCCATCGATGCATTCGAACTCAGCCTCGAGGGCCGCTTCCCCGACAACGCCATCCTCAGCCACGATCTGGTCGAGGGCTGCCACGCCCGCTCGGGCCTGCTCAGCGACGTGCAGCTGTACGAGGAATACCCGGCGCGCTACAGCGCCGACGTCAAGCGCCGGCATCGCTGGATCCGCGGCGACTGGCAGCTGCTGCCGTGGCTGCTGCCGTGGGCGCCGACCGCGCACGACGGCTGGCGCAAAAATGCGCTGACCGCGCTGTCGCGCTGGAAGATTCTCGACAACCTGCGCCGCAGCCTGGTGCCCGTGTCGCTGTTGGCCCTGCTGCTGACCGGCTGGCTGCTGCTGTCGCCGGCGTTCTCCTGGATGCTCGCCGTATTGGCGATGGTGCTGATTCCACCAGTGCTGTCGGCGATGCTGGATCTGGTGCAGAAACAGCCCGAAGTGCAGATGGATCAGCACCTGCGCGCGGCCATGCATTCCACCGGCCAGCACCTGGCGCGGATGGCGCTTGGCCTCGCGTGGCTGCCGCACGAGGTGCTGTACAGCGTCGATGCGATCCTGCGCACGCTGTGGCGCATGACCGTCAGTCGTCGGCTGCTGCTGCAGTGGCAAACCTCCAGCGACGTCGAAAAGCGCAGCAGCAATGCGCCTGCCGCGCTGTGGCGGCTGATGTGGATCGGGCCGGCGCTGGCCGTGGTGCTGGCAGCCGTATTGGCCTGGCATCGACCTTCAGCCCTGATCGTGGCCGCGCCGCTGCTCCTTTTGTGGCTGTGTTCCCCGTCGATCGCCTGGTGGATCAGCAAGCCTAACCTGCCGCCAGCGTTTTCGCCGACCGCCGCGCAGATGCAGTTTCTGCGCATCCTGGCACGCAAGACCTGGGCATTTTTCGACGCACACGTGGGGCCGGCCGATCACTGGCTGCCGCCGGACAATGTGCAGATCCAGCCCGCCCCGGCAATCGCGCACCGCACCTCGCCGACGAATATCGGACTGGCCCTGCTGGCCAATCTGGCGGCGTACGATTTCGGCTTTCTCAGCGCCGGACGCCTGCTCGACCGCACCGTACAAACGCTGGCGACGATGCGTCTGCTGCCGCGCCATCGCGGGCATTTCTACAACTGGTACGACACGCTGACCCTGCAGCCGCTGGCGCCGCTGTATATCTCGGCGGTGGACAGCGGCAACCTCGCCGGGCATCTGCTGACCCTGCGACCGGGCCTGCTGGCGTTGGCCGATGAGCCAGTATTCCAGCCGCGCGCGCTGCAGGGTCTGCTTGATACGCTGGCCGTGCTGCAGCGTTCGCTGCCCGGCGCCAGCGCTAGTTCGCTGAGCCCGCTGCAGCAGCCGCTGGAGACCGCCTTGGCATCGCCTCCGGCAACCACCGGAGCGGCCGTCGCGCTGCTGCAGAGCATGCTCGACCAGGCGCACGCGCTGGCGCGTTCGCAGCCGGTCGAGCCTGGCAGCGACGCCGAGTTCTGGCTCGACGCCCTGTTGCAGCAGTGCAGCGACCTGCTCGATGAAACCAGCCACTTCCATCTCAACCCGCCGCCCGATGACGACGCCAACTTCAAGGGCATTCCGACCTTGCGCCAGCTGTCGCGCATCGAGCCGCTGATCTGGCCCGACGAGGCCGATGCGGAAACCCTGCGCGAACGGGCGCGCGAACGCATCGCCACGCTCGAACAGGTGGCGCTGGAAACCGGCGAACTGGCGCTGATGGATTATCGGTTCCTGTACGACAGCGCACGCGACCTGCTGGCGATCGGCTACAACGTCGACGAGCGCCGCCTCGACGCCGGCTTCTACGATCTGCTGGCCTCCGAAGCGCGCCTGGCCAGCTTCGTCGCCATCGCGCAGGGCCAGCTGCCGCAGGACAACTGGTTCTCGCTGGGCCGCTTGCTGACCACCAGCGGCGGCCAGCCGGTGCTGCTGTCGTGGACCGGCTCGATGTTCGAATACCTGATGCCGATGCTGGTGATGCCCAGCTACGAAGGTACCCTGCTGGATCAAACCTGTCGGGCCGCCGTCGCACGTCAGATCGAATACGGGACTCAGCTCAACATTCCCTGGGGAGTCTCCGAATCGGGCTACAACACGCTCGATGCCCATTTCACCTATCAATACCGCGCCTTCGGCGTGCCCGGCCTGGGCCTGAAGCGTGGCCTCGGCGACGACGTGGTGATCGCGCCGTATGCCACCGTGATGGCGATGATGGTCGCGCCCACGGCCTCCACCCGCAACATGCAGCGCCTGGTTGATGCGGGCGCGGAAGGGCGGCTGGGTTTTTACGAAGCGATCGACTACACGCCCGCACGTCTGCCGCTGGGCCAGTCCTCGGCGCTGGTGCAGTCGTACATGGTCCACCATCAGGGCATGAGCCTGCTGGCGCTGGACTATGCGCTGCTGGACAAGCCGATGCAGCGACGTTTCGAATCCGATCCGCAGTTCCAGGCCACCAGCCTGCTGCTGCAGGAGCGCGTGCCGAAGACCGCCGCGGAATATCTGCACGCCTCGGGCTTCCCCGAAATGGACGGCCAGTCGCGCGCCGCCGAAGCGCGCCTGCGCGTGTTCACCGAGCCCGATCGGGCGCGCCCCGCCGTGCAGCTGCTGTCCAACGGCCGCTATCACGTGATGGTCAGCAGCGCCGGCGGCGGCTACAGCCGCTGCCGCGATATGGCCCTGACGCGCTGGCGCGAGGACATCACCAGCGACAACTGGGGCATGTTCTGCTACCTGCGCGATGTGGCCAGCGGCGCGTACTGGTCGACCGCCCACCAGCCGACGCTGAAGAAAACCGAGCTGTTCGAAGCGATCTTCTCCGACGCCCGCGCCGAGTTCCGCGTGCGCGAGCGCGAGTTCGACGCGCATACCGAAATCGTGGTGTCGCCCGAAGACGACATCGAACTGCGCCGCACGCGCATCACCAACCGCAGCCGCACGCGCCGCACGATCGAGCTGACCAGCTTTGCCGAAGTAGTGCTGGCGCCGCCGATCGCCGACGCGATGCACCCGGCTTTCAGCAAGCTGTTCGTGCAGACCGAGCTGATGCCCGAGCTGCAGGCGATCGTCTGCACCCGCCGCCCGCGCGCGCACGACGAAGCCGTGCCGTGGATGTGCCATCTGCTGGCCGTGCACAACGGGCATATCGACGAAATCTCCTACGAGACCGACCGCGCGCGCTTTATCGGCCGCGGCCGCAGCGCCGCCGCCCCGCTGGCGATGGGCACGCTGGGCGACCCGCACCCGAAGCTCTCCAACAGCGAGGGCTCGGTGCTCGATCCCATCGTGTCGATTCGCTGCCGCATCACGCTGGAGCCGGAGCAATCGGTCACGGTGGACTTCGTTACCGGCATGGGCGACACCCGCGAGGCCTGCGTGCAGCTGATCGGCAAGTACCGCGACCGTCATCTGGCCGACCGCGTGTTCGACCTGGCCTGGACGCACAGCCAGGTGCTGCTGCGTCAGCTCAACGCCTCGCTGGCCGATGCGCAGCTGTATGAGCACATGGCCACCTCGATCATCTACCCCAGCTCCAACATGCGCGCCGAGCCGAGCATGATCGCGGCCAACCGCCGCGGCCAGTCGGGCCTGTGGGGGCAGTCGATTTCCGGCGATCTACCCATCGTGCTGCTGCAGATCGCCGACCCGGCGCGGATCGAACTGGTTCGTCAGCTGGTGCAGGCGCACGCGTATTGGCGTTTGAAAGGCCTGGCGGTGGATCTGGTGATCTGGAACGAGGATCGCGCCGGCTACCGGCAGGAGCTGCAGGACCAGATCATGGGCCTGATCGCTTCAGGCAGCGAAGCGAGCCTGCTCGATCGTCCCGGCGGCATCTTCGTGCGCCCGGCGCAGCAGCTCTCCAGCGAGGACCGCATTCTGGTCCAGGCCAGCGCGCGCATTATCCTCGCCGACACCCGCGGCACGCTGGCCGAACAGGTCAGCCGGCGCTGGGTGGAAACGCATATGCCGCGCTTCGAGCCGAGCAAGCCGCGGCACAGCGCGCCGGCCATCGTGCCGGCGCTGCTGGCGCCGCCGGTAGAGAATCCACGCGGCCTGCAGCTGAGCAATCCGTACGGCGGCTTCAGCGCCGACGGCCGCGAGTACGTCATCGTGCTGGGCCCGAATGACGCCACGCCGGCACCGTGGGCGAACGTGCTGGCCAACCCGCATTTCGGCACGGTGATTTCCGAGAGCGGCGGCGCCTATACCTGGGCGGAGAACGCGCACGAGTTTCGCCTGTCGCCCTGGCACAACGACCCGGTGGGCGACACCAGCGGCGAGGCGATCTATCTGCGCGACGAGGAAACCGGCCAGGTCTGGTCGCCGACGCCGCTGCCCGCGCGCGGTACCGGCGAATACGTGACCCGTCACGGCTTCGGCTACAGCGTGTTCGAACACACCGAGGACGGCATTTATTCCGAGCTGTGGGTGTATGTGGCGCTGGATGCGTCGGTGAAATTCTCGCTATTGAAGCTGCGCAACGATTCCGGCCGCGCGCGCCGGATCAGCGCCACCGGCTACGTCGAGTGGATGCTGGGCGACTTGCGCGAAAAGACCGCCATGCACGTGGTCACCGAATCGGATCCGGCCAGTGGTGCGCTGTTCGCCCGCAACGCCTACAACACCGAGTTCCCCGGCCGCGTGGCGTTCTTCGACGTCGACGATCCGAGCCGCTCGATCGGCGGCGATCGCAGCGAGTTCCTCGGCCGCAACGGCAGCACGCGCGCGCCGGCCGCGCTGAGCCGCACGCATCTGTCCGGTCGCCTCGGCGCCGGCCTCGATCCCTGCGGTGCACTGCAGATGACGATCGAGCTGGGCGAGAGCGAAAAACGCGACGTGGTGTTCCGACTGGGGCTGGGCCGCGACACCGCCGATGCGAGTGCGCTGGTACAGCGCTTCCGCGGCGCTGCGGCCGCGGGCGAAGCCCTGAACAAGGTGCGCGGCCACTGGCAGCGCACGCTGGGTGCGGTGCAGGTGAAAACGCCCGATCCGGCCGTCGACGTGCTGGCCAACGGCTGGCTGCTGTATCAGACCATCGCCTGCCGCTTCTGGGCGCGCAGCGGCTATTACCAGTCCGGCGGCGCGTTCGGTTTCCGCGACCAGCTGCAGGATTCGATGGCGATGATTCACGCCGCGCCGGACAGCGCGCGGCGGCAGATCCTGCTGTGCGCCGCGCACCAATTCCCCGACGGCGACGTGCAGCACTGGTGGCATCCACCGCTCGATCGCGGCGTACGCACGGCCTGCTCCGACGATTATCTGTGGCTGCCGCTGGCCACCGCGCGCTACGTGCTGGCCACGGACGATCGGCAGGTGCTCGACGAAACCGTCGGCTATATCGAGGGCCGGCCGCTGCATCCGGGTGAAGAGTCGTATTACGACCTGCCGCAGCACTCGAGCCTGCGCGAAACGCTCTACCGCCACTGCGTGCGGGCGATCGAACATAGTCTGGTGCGCGGCGTGCACGGCCTGCCGCTGATCGGCTGCGGCGACTGGAACGACGGCATGAACCGGGTCGGCGAAGCCGGCCGCGGCGAAAGCATCTGGCTGGGCTGGTTCTCGTGCGAAGTGATGAACCGCTTCGCCGACGTCGCGCGCCTGCAGGGCGACGAGGCGTTTGCGCTGCGCTGCGAAAGCGAAGTGGCCAAGCTGAAGATCGCGCTGGAGCAGAACGGCTGGGACGGCGCCTGGTATCGCCGCGCCTACTACGACGACGGCACCCCGCTGGGTTCGGCGCCGAACGACGAGTGCCGCATCGACTCGATCGCGCAAAGCTGGTCGGTGATCTCCGGCGTCGCCGATCCGGTGCGTCAGCAGCAGGCGATGAATTCGCTCGATCAGCATCTGGTCAAGCGCGAAGCCCGGCTGGTGCAGCTGCTCGATCCGCCGTTCGACAAATCGCCGCTCGACCCGGGTTACATCAAGGGCTACGTGCCGGGCGTGCGCGAGAACGGCGGTCAGTACACGCATGCGGCGATCTGGGCGACGATGGCGTTCGCCGAGCTGGGCGACAGCGCTCGCGCGTGGGAACTGCTGCGCATGATCAACCCGCTCAGCCACACGCGTGACGCAGCCGAGATCGACGTCTACAAAGTCGAGCCTTACGTAGTCAGCGCGGACGTCTACGCGGTGCAGCCGCACGTCGGCCGCGGCGGCTGGAGCTGGTACACCGGTTCGGCCGGCTGGATGTATCGGCTGGTGGTCGAATCCCTGCTCGGCCTGCACATGGACGCCGGCCATCTGACCTTTGCGCCAGTGCTGCCCGCCGACTGGGAAGGTTTTTCGATGCGCTATCGCTATCGCCAGACCTGGTATCAGATCGAGGTGACGCAAGTTGCTGCGGATGCGCCGCGCACGCTGCGGCTGGATGGCGAAGTGATGGGCGATGGCCGCGTGCTGCTGACTAACGACGGCCAGGAGCACCGCGTTCAATTGCAGCATCCGCTCTCGCCGTGAACTCGCGTTGAAACCGCTGCGGCGGTGACGACGGGCCGCCGCGATGCGGCACCGGTCGTCGCCGCCGGATGAGCGGTCTTAGCGAAGACTTCACTCATCGGCGCGCAAGCTACACTTCTGATCCGAGACGCCGCCGGCATTGAAGCCCCCGGGCACGGCAGAATGTTTTCCCCGGTGCCGCCGCGATGGCCGCCGTACAATCCAAGCCACATGGAGAGAGTTACCGCTATGCCGACACCTCGTTCGGATGCCCTGGTCTTTTTCGGCGCCACTGGCGACCTGGCTTACAAGAAAATCTTCCCCGCACTGCAAGCGATGATTCTCAATGACGGGCTGGACCTGCCCATCATCGGCGTCGCCCACTCCGATTGGACCATCAAGGATCTGCGTGCTCGCGCTCGCGATAGCCTGACCAAAGCAGCCAAGGACAAGGGTGCCAAATTCGACAAGGAGGGTTTCGAAAAACTCTCGGCGCTGCTGCACTACGTCGACGGCGACTACAACGATCCGGCCACCTTCGACGCGATCAAGAAGGCGTTAGGCAAGGCCAAGCGGCCGCTCCACTATCTGGCGATTCCACCAAGCCTGTTTGCCGTCGTGGCGCAGGGCCTTCAGAAGGTGGGCTGCGCCGAAAACGCCCGGGTGGTGGTGGAGAAACCGTTCGGCCGTGACCTGGCCTCGGCCAAGGCGCTCAACGCCACGCTGCACGAGGTGTTTCCCGAGCAGTCGATCTTTCGCATTGACCATTATCTGGGCAAGGAGCCCGTGCAGAACCTGCTCTATTTCCGCTTCGCCAACACCTTGTTCGAACCGGTGTGGAACCGTAATTACGTCGAAAGCGTGCAGATCACCATGGCCGAGGATTTCGGCGTGCAGGGCCGCGGCGCCTTCTACGACGACATCGGTGCGATCCGCGACGTGGTGCAGAACCACCTGCTGCAGGTGATCGCGATGCTGGCCATGGACGCCCCAGTCGGCAGCGACGCCGACTCGCTGCGTGCCGAAAAGCTGCGCATTTTCCGCGCGATGAAACCGGTCGATCCGAAAGACGTGGTGCGCGGCCAGTACAAGGGCTATCGCGACGTCGAAGGCGTCAAGCCCGACTCGAATGTGGAAACCTTCGTGGCGCTTCGTCTGCATATCGACAACTGGCGCTGGAACGGCGTGCCGTTCTATATCCGCGCCGGCAAAAACCTGCCGATCACCGCCACCGAGGTGATCGTCGACATGAAGACGCCGCCGCTGTCGCTGTTCGATGAGATTGGCCAGAAAGAGTCCAATTACTTTCGCTTCCGCTTTAATCCCGAGGTGATCATCGCCGAAGGCGCGCGGGTCAAGAAACCCGGCGAAAAGATGCGCGGCGAGCCGGTCGAACTGGTTGCTCGACATCACCCGCAGCGGGAAAAATTACCGTACGAGCGCCTGCTCGGCGACGCGATCCGCGGCGACAATTCGCAGTTCACCAGCGATGAAAGCGTGGAAGCGGCCTGGGCTGTCGTCGACAAGGTGCTGACGCACGAGAAAGCGGTCGTGCTGTACAAGCCCGGCAGCTGGGGTCCGACCGAAGCTGCGAAAATATTTGAAGGCGAGGAGGGCTGGCACGATCCGACGCCCGAGGAATCTTTTCCGTGCTGAGTGAAGTTGCCAGCAGCATCGACCCGGCGGAGGTCTTCATCCTCGTCGATGTCGACAACACTCTGTTCGACAACGACCGCTTTGCGGTGGAGTTGTCCGCCCACCTGGAAAGATCGTTCAACGTGACCGAGCGTGAGCGCTACTGGTCGCTGCACAAAAAGCGTTGGGCCGAGACCGGCATATCGGATTATCTCGGCACCATGCAGGAATTTCGCGTCGGCCTGCAGAACGATCCGGCGCTGCTGCAGATGTCACCGTTCCTGCTCGACTTTCCGTTTGCCGATCTGCTCTATCCGCACGCGCTGGAAGTCGTGGCGCACCTGCGTACGCTGGCGCCCGCCTCGGCACTGTCCGACGGCGACATGGTGTTCCAGCCGCGTAAGATCGCGCACTCTGGCGTGTTCGACGCCTTCGGCGGCAACGTGCTGATCTACGAGCACAAGCAGCACGAGCTCGACCTGATGCAGCGGCGCTATCCGGCCAAACACTACGTGATGATCGACGACAAGCCAAACATCCTCGCCGACATGAAGAACGTGCTCGGCGAGCGGCTGACCACCGTGTTCGTTCGCCAGGGCCAGTACGCCGCCAACGCCTCGCCCGAGCTGCGCAACGCGCCGGACATCAAGATCGACCGAATTGGCGATTTGCTCGGCTGCGCGCTGGCGGACTTCGCGCTCACGTCATCCGCGCGCCACGCCGGCGTGCATTAATTCTAAGTGTCCCCATCTTCGAACGTACGACACATTCGTCATACCGCCACTCAACACCGTATTCAGGAGTCACCATGAAAGCGACCCAGCAACTGCATGATCTCGGCCAGAGCCTCTGGCTCGACAACATCACCCGCACCCTGCTCGACGACGGCACGCTGGCGCGCTATATCGCGGAGGATTCGGTCACCGGCCTCACCTCCAACCCCAGCATCTTCGATGCGGCCATCGGCGGCGGCGACGCCTACGATGCCGGCATTCGCGAAAAGGCCAAGGCCGGCCTGTCCGGCGAAAAGCTGTTTAACGAGCTGGCGCTGGAAGATCTGCGCCGCGCCGCCGACCTATTTGCACCGATCTTCAAGTCGACCCACAAGGTGGACGGCTGGGTCTCGATGGAAGTCTCGCCGCTGCTGTCCGCCGATACCGAAGGCACCATCGCCGCGGCCAAGGAAATCCACTCGCAAGCGCAGCGCGAAAACCTGTTCGTAAAGATCCCCGGCACGCCAGAAGGCATTCCGGCGATCGAGGAAGCGATTTTCCTGGGCATTCCGATCAACGTGACGCTGCTGTTTTCGCGCGAGCATTACCTGGCCTCGGCCGAGGCGTACATGCGCGGTCTTGAGCGTCGTCATGAGGCCGGCCAGCATCTGGACGTCTGTTCGGTGGCGTCGGTGTTCGTCAGCCGCTGGGATGTCGCCAGCAACAAGCAGCTGCCCGAGGAGCTGCACAACAAGCTCGGCATCGCCGTGTGCCAGCAGACCTACTGCGCCTATCGCGAGCTGTTGGAATCGCCGCGCTGGAAAAAGCTCGCCGCCGCCGGCGCCAAGCCGCAGCGCCTGCTGCTGGCCAGCACCGGCACCAAGGATCCGGCCGCCTCCGACACGCTGTACATCAGCGCGCTGGCCGCGCCGGACACCATCGATACGATGCCGGAAAAGACTCTGCTCGCCTTCGCCGAACACGGCCAGCTGCACGGCGTGATGCCGACCGATGGGAAGGAAGCGGAAGAGACGCTGGCGAAGATCACCAAGGCCGGCGTCGATATTGATGCGCTGGCCGCCCAGCTGCAGACCGAAGGCGCGGCCTCGTTCGTCAAATCGTGGGACGAACTGCTCAAGCGCATCGTCGAGAAGACCGGCAAGCTCGAGGACGACTCGAAAGGATCGACGCAGAAATGAGCTCACCTCTGGTTTCCCGGCCGCAGTGGCAGGCGCTGCAAAAGCACTTTGCGCAGATCGGACAGCAGCATCTGCGCGACCTGTTCGCCGCCGACGCCGAACGCGGCGCCACGCTGACCGCCGAAGCGGTCGGCCTGTACCTCGACTACTCCAAGCAGCGCGTCACCGCCGACACGCTGCGCCTGCTGCGCGAACTGGCCGAAGCGTGCGACCTGCCCAAGCGCATCGAGGCGATGTTCCGCGGCGACAAGATCAACATCACCGAAAAGCGCGCGGTCGAGCACGTGGCGCTGCGCGCGCCGGTCGGTGAAAAGATCCTGGTCGACGGCAGGGATGTCGTGCCTGACGTGCATGCCGTGCTCGACCGCATGACGACCTTCGCCGAGAAGGTGCGCAGCGGTGCGTGGCTGGGCCATAGCGGCAAGCGGATTCGCAACGTCATCAGCATCGGCATTGGCGGTTCGGATCTCGGCCCGGTGATGGCCTACGAGGCGCTGCGGGATTACAGCCAGCGCGACATCAGCTTCCGCTTCGTCTCCAACGTGGACGGTACCGATTTCGCCGAGGCCACGCGCGATCTGGACGCGGCCGAAACGCTGTTCATCGTCTGCTCGAAAACCTTCACCACGCTGGAAACGCTGACCAACGCCCACGCCGCTCGCGCCTGGGCGCTGAAGGCGCTAGGCGTGAGCGGCGACGACGAAGGCAAGGCGGTCGCCAAGCATTTCGTCGCACTTTCCACCAATGCAAAAGCCGTCTCCGCCTTCGGCATCGACACGAAGAACATGTTCGCTTTCTGGGATTGGGTTGGCGGGCGCTATTCGCTGTGGTCGGCGATCGGCCTTTCGATTGCGCTTGCCGTCGGCTTCGATCATTTCGAGCAGATGCTGGCCGGCGCGCATGAGATGGACG